>JADLBA010000114.1 GCA_020848015.1 Crocinitomicaceae bacterium
CAATACCGTTATAACTTTCATAGAGAGAATAAATCTCAGTCTCCTAAATTTTTTCAGGCACAAATATCTAACGATGAACAGATAAGCCTTTACGGTGGAAATTACAGCGAGTGTTTCACAACAAAGAACCCGGTATTTTTTATATTCGCGAAAATGCTTTGCTGCAATTCTATGGAAATGATCGTATTTTCTGGCGTTGTGCAATGAAGGAAACCGACATTTTATCGCTATGCTCCATCTGCCCACCCTTATTACAGATCTTGCTTTAATACTTGGGGCAGCGGCGTTTGTCACCCTGCTGTTTAAGAAACTTAAACAGCCGGTAGTGCTTGGCTACATTGTCGCAGGGCTTCTTGTAGGTGCGAAGTTTAAGTTCTTTCCCACCGTAATTGAATACGATAGTATCCGCACTTGGGCAGATATTGGTGTAATCTTTCTTTTATTTACTCTGGGTCTTGAGTTCAGTTTCAAAAAATTGATTAAAGTAGGCGGTGTAGCAGTCATTACTGCCATTACGGGAGTAGGATTCACCATGCTCACCGGGTATGGCCTCGGCAAACTGATTGGCTGGAACTTTATGGATAGTCTTTTTCTCGGTGGAACACTGGCTATTGCCTCTACTACTATCATTTTTCGCGCCTTCGAAGAACTCGGCGTGAAGAGCCAGAAATTCACCGGCATCGTCATTGGCGTTCTCGTAATCGAAGATCTTGTAGCGGTGGTACTGCTGGTTATTCTTTCTACTGTTGCTGTTAGCCGTACCTTCATTGGCGAGGAAATGATTGGCTCTGTTTTGAAGTTAGTCTTTTTTCTGATCCTTTGGTTTGTATCGGGTATATTTTTTCTCCCATCCATTCTGAAGAGTCTTCGCAAATTAATCACTGAAGAAACACTGCTCGTTTTGTCGCTGGCACTGTGTTTCCTGATGGTAGTTCTCGCAACTTTTGTTGGATTTTCCCCTGCGCTGGGAGCTTTTATTATGGGTTCGATACTCGCCGAGACGACTAAGGCGGAAAAAATCGAGCACCTGATGAAGCCATTGAAAAATCTTTTCGGCGCTATCTTTTTTGTATCGGTGGGTATGTTGATTGACCCAGCCATGCTCGTAAAACATGCGTGGCCCATCATTGCATCCACAGTAGTGTTGCTCATCGGAAAACCATTGTTTGTCACTATGGGCGCATTGCTTTCAGGCCAGCCTCTAAAAATAGCGATCAGGTCGGGAATGAGCTTGTCACAGATCGGCGAATTCTCATTCATTATTGCGGCACTCGGATTACAACTTGGAGTTACAAGCGATTTTCTCTACCCGGTGGCAGTCGCTGTATCGGTAGTTACCACATTTACGACACCCTACATGATCCGGTTTTCGGAAGCCGCTTCGAAAAAGGTAGAATCGGCACTTCCACAGAAATGGGCCAATGCGCTGACAAAGTACAGTATTGGTGCACAGACGATTCGAGAAGACAGCGATTGGAAAAAATTGCTTCGATTTTATCTGTTAAACATCATAGTATTTTCAGTCCTGATCATTACCATTATTTTTGTGTTTACTGAATTCATTGATCCAATATTTTCAGAGCGACGGTGGCACAAGCTAATTACTGCCAGCATTGCGCTGATAGTGTTGCTTCCGTTTCTGTGGGCTCTCGCTTTCCGGCGAACACAACGCCAGGCCTATGCTAATGTATGGGTCAATCCGCTTCAACGCGGCCCCTTGATTATACTGCTTCTTTCGCGTATCGCACTGGCAATTTTTTATATGGGCTTTTTATTCAATCAACTATTTTCCCCCGGCCATGCACTTATTGGAGTGCTTATAACCAGTGCTGTTCTGCTGATCTTTTATCCGCGAATTAAAAAATTTTACGCAAAGATTGAAATGCGATTTTTGCGAAACCTGCATGGAAGAGAAATACAGATCACGGATGCTCAAAGGATGCTCGCACCGTGGGATACCCACATTGCCAATTTTCAACTCAATGCACAATCTCCTTTTGTTGGAAATACACTCGATGAAACAAAAATTCGCGAAAAATTCGGAGTTAATATTGCGGTGATAGAACGGGGAAATTTTGTCATCAATGTACCCTCGCGCAATGAGCGGTTATACCCCGGCGATATCATCTCGGTGATCGGAACAGACGAGCAACTGAACCTTTTCAGAAAATCATTAGAAACAGTAATTGAAAAAGTCATTGATTCACCCGCCACTTCCAACGTAGTACTTCAGCGCTTTGCAGTTTTACCCGGCAGTGCGTTATCTGGTATTTCCATCCGCGAATCAAAGATCAGAGAAAATACCGGCGGATTGATTGTGGGCATCGAACGCAACAACGAGCGTTTTCTGAATCCGGAATCCAATGTATCATTCAAATCAGGGGATGTAGTATGGATCGTTGGAGAAACTGACCGTATCCGCAACTGGCTGAATAAAAAATAATCAGTTGTAAGTCTGGTTCTGCCGGAAAAGTCATGTTGTCAGTCAGCAGCACTTGGCACAGCCATTGAAAACAACGCAGGAAAATTCAGAACAATATCATTATGCAACAAGGTACTATTTCGGTTCAGACCGAGAATATTTTTCCCATCATTAAAAAATTCCTTTACAGCGACCATGAAATCTTCCTGCGTGAGCTGGTGAGCAATGCAGTAGATGCCTGCCAGAAGGTAAAAAGCCTGACCGTGTCTGGAGAGATCAACGCTGACACATCCGCTCTGCGGGTGCAGGTAATAACTGACAAAACGGCAAACACACTGACGATCCGTGACAATGGCATTGGGATGACTGCTGAAGAGGTGGACAAGTACATCAATCAGATTGCCTTCAGCGGTGCCGAAGAATTTGTCAGCAAATACAAGGATGCTCAGATTATAGGCCATTTTGGACTTGGATTTTATTCTGCCTTTATGGTGGCGAAGAAAGTGGAGATCACCACTCTTTCACAACGAACAGGAAGTAAAGCAGTAACCTGGAGTTGCGATGGTTCTCCTAATTTTGAAATGTCTGAAACAGAAAAGCTAACCGCCGGAACGGATATCGTACTTCACCTTGCTGACGATTCACTTGAGTTCATAGAGGATTCACGCATTGAAGAAATTCTGAATAAGTATTGCAAATTCATGCCCGTCGAAATACAATTCGGAACACGCACCGATCGCAAAGATGACCCATCGGGAGAAAAAGATGAAAATGGCTTTGCAAAGACAATTGATGTTCAGATAGACAATATCATCAACAACACTTCACCGTTATGGATGAAAAAACCGGCAGATCTGAAGGACGAAGACTATCTCAGTTTTTATCGGGAGTTGTATCCGATGACTTTCGAAGAGCCGCTTTTTCATATCCATATCAACGTTGATTTTCCCTTTCATCTCACCGGTATTCTTTATTTCCCAAAAATGAAGAATAGTTTTGAGATTCAGAAAAATAAAGTACAACTCTACAGCAATCAGGTTTTCATTACTGATGAGGTAAAAAACATACTCCCTGATTTTCTGACATTACTTCATGGTGTAGTTGACAGCCCGGATATTCCACTCAATGTGAGCCGCAGCTACCTGCAGGAAGATGCCAACGTCAAAAAAATATCTGCTCACATCACCAAAAAAGTGGCAGACAAACTGCAGAGTATGTTCAATAATGAAAGAGCTGATTTTGAAAAAAAATGGGACGACATCAATGTTTTCATTCAGTATGGAATGTTGAGCGATGAGAAGTTCTACGAAAAAGCAAAAGATTTTTCTCTATATAAAACCACCGGTGATCAATATCTGACACTCGAAGAGACGAAAGAAAAAATACAGGATACCCAAAAGGATAAAAGCGGAAACACCATTGCGCTCTATGCGAATGATCGCCATGAGCAGCACGCCTTCATAGCTGCCGCTGAAGAGCGCGGATATATTGTATTCGAAATGAATACGCCGCTGACACCCCATTTTATTTCGCAGCTTGAGTCAAAAAACCCTTCCCTTCGCTTTAAACGGGTAGATGCTGATGTACTCGATAAGCTTATTGAGAAAGAAAATCCTCTTCCCTCTTCGCTGTCTGAAGAACAGCAAAAGACACTGAAATCTATCATTGAAGGCCTCATAGATACAAAAATTTTCAACGTTCAATTTGAAAATATGAGTCCTACAGATGCTCCCTTCATTGTAACGCAAAATGAGTTTATGCGCCGAATGAAAGAACAGAGTGCATTCGGGGGAAATTCATTTTACGGAACGCTGCCGGAGAGCTATACGCTATCGGCCAACAGCAATCACCCGGTAATGGAAAAAATACTTGCCGGAGATGACGAAGGAAAAGAAACGGCTAAGCAGACAATTGATCTTGCATTGCTGGCAAAGGGGCTATTAAAAGGCGAGGCGCTTACCACATTTGTGAAGCGCAGTTATACTCTGCTTGGGTAAAAACCGGCGAGCGATCATTTGATAAAACCATTTTCAAAACATCAAAAAATTTTGAAAATGGTTTTTAAATTTTTCCGGCAATCAATAGCAGTTTCACTTTGGCCAGCGAAAGATCATATTCACATTGTGCAAGTCGCGTGATCGAGTTCTGGTAGGTAACCTGTGCCTGGCTTATTCCAAGAGAAGTAGTTTGCCCCTGACGGAAACGCTCCGTAGATATTTCCAGAAATTCTCGTGCGAGCACTGCATTTTCTTCTTCCAGTATTTTGACTTCGGACAACCGCTTATAGTTTTCCTTCGCTATTTTAAAATCTGCATTGATACGTTGCGTAATGGCGCTCAGTAACAACTGAGCGGTATGCGTCTGAATTTTTGCCGTCTGTATAGAGCGGTTGCCTGTGCCTCCATTGAACAATGGCATTGACAGTGTAAGACCTGCCGTAGGCCCATAACTTCTGTTCAACAAAGAGAACCCCGCACTGTTGTTGACATTGGTGAAATTGTATGCCCCGGTAAGCCCAATCCTTGGCATTCTCACTGACTCAGCTTCTCTGATACTTAGTTCGGCAATCTGTCTGTTTTTCTCTGCAATGAGCAGGTCGTAGTTGTTCCGGGGCAACGATCGCTCCAGTTCCTCCATATCAACAGCGAGATCATCGTCGAAATATCCCACTGAAAATTCACTTTCCTCCGGGAACACAAGCAACATTTCTAATTCCCTTCGAGCAGAAAAAATATCCGTTTGTATTTCTATTCTCTGCTGCAACTGATTGTTCAGGTCAATTTTTGCCTGGAGCCAGTCAGCCTTTCCAAAAGTTCCTGCCTTAAATCTTGCCAATGCAATTTTTTCTCTCTCTTCATTAAAAGCAATGACATCATTGACATTTTTTCTTTGTTGTTCCGCTGTGGCCAATTTTACATAAGCACTGGTAACCGCCTCGACGGTAGAGGCCATTTGTTTTCTCAACTGTATCTGCCCTTGTTCATCAAGGCTTTTCAGTTTATCTCTAATAGAAAACATTTTAAATCCGTCGAAAATGGTCCAATCAAAGGCAATACCTGCCCCCAGATTATTGCCCACTGCATTTTTCGAGGAAATTTCATTGCCGGTAGCAAAACGCTGATAAATATCTGAGCGGGAAAGATTATCACTCACCTGCCAATTGATCCTTGGCAACATTCCGGCATTTCCGGCAGCATTGTTCAGGTGTGCTATGTCGGTGGTGTTTTTCACCATCAGCACGTCGTAATTTTTTTCTAACGCCCGCTTTACCGCAGCTTCGAGAGTGAGCGTATCCTGCGAATGAAGCAACAAAGGAATGCCGGTGAGAAACAGCGTAAAAACTCTAAGCATGCTCGTGCAATTGATTCGTTTTTTCCTCAAGGAATCCGGGAGGAAGATGATTTTTTTTTCGCGCAGCGATAAAGGTGTACATCGCCGGTATCACAAAAAGTGAAAGCAGCAATGAAAACAACAATCCGCCAACGATCACAATACCGAGTGGCACCCTGCTTTGTGCGCCTGCTCCAAGTGCCAGAGCAATCGGAAGTGCTCCCAGCATGGTTGCGAGGCTCGTCATTAAAATAGGGCGGAGACGCGCAACAGACGCATTCAGCACAGCAGCCTTTTTCGCTTCTCCCCCTTCCCTCTTCTGGTTGGCAAACTCAACAATGAGAATTCCATTCTTTGTTACCAGTCCTATGAGCATGATCATTCCAATCTCCGAAAAAATATTCAGTGTCTGCCCGAAAAGCCAGAGGCTCAGCACCGCTCCCGCAAGTGCCAGAGGTACGGTAAATAAGATGATAAAGGGATCGCGGAAACTTTCAAACTGTGCTGCGAGGATCAGGTAGATCAGCACCAGCGCAAGCAAAAATGCAAATAGGATATTCGAAGCACCCTCTGAAAAGTCGCGCGATGGTCCGCTGAGATCAGTTTCGAAAGAATCATCCAATACTTTCCCTGCAATCTTCTCCATAGCATCAATACCATCTCCCAATGTTTTTCCCGGAGCGAGCGATGCAGAAACGGTTGCTGATTTGTACCGGTTATAGTGGAAGATACTCGGTGTAGAACTGGTCTCTGCCATATTTACAAGATTGTCTAATCGTATCAGTTCACCTCTGTAATTTCGCACATAAAAAGCAGAAAGGTCCACCGGTTCATCCCTGTATTCGCGTTCAACCTGACCTATCACCTGGTATTGTTTACCCGCCATCAGGAAATATCCAAAGCGACGACCGCTCAGAGCAAGTTGCAGAGTATTTGAAATATCGAGTACAGAAACGCCGAGTTCACTCGCCCGCAGCCTGTCTATTGTAATCTGAAGTTCCGGTTTATTGAATTTGAGATTGGCATCTACATTTCCAAACGTAGGGTCTTTTCTCGCCTCTTCGAGGAAAAGAGGAAGTTGCGTTTCGAGCTTTGAGAAATTCAGATTCTGCAAAACAAATTGTACCGGCAACTGACTTCCGGCGGCCAGTGAAGTACTGATCGTCTGCTCCTGGTTAGGGAAAATTCTTGCCTCCGGCATACGGCGGAAAATACGATTCATACGATCGTAAATCTCCTGTTGCGTCGCCACGCGCTCAGAAGGTTTTTTGAGTCTGACAATCAAAAAACCACTATTACTGGCTCCTGCTCCGTTGAACGAAGGGGAAGCAATACCAAAAATCATTTTCGCTTCGGGAATGCTGTCCACCAATACTTGTGATGCATCAGAAATAAACCGGTCAGTGTAATCATAATCAGTTCCTTCTGGTAATACTACCGGTGCCCGTATAGCACTTCTGTCTTCCAGTGGCGCGAGTTCAGACTTCAATAAAGAGAAAAAGAAAGCTCCTGCAGCAAGACAAATAAAAACTATCAATGGGGCGAGATAGGGTCTCTTGAGAAAAGCAGTGAGCAACCGGCGATAACCGTTTTCCATTCCACGGAAGAAGGGTTCAGAGGCAACATAAAAGCGCGAAGGCTTTGCCCCCACTCTTGCCAGCTTCAGGTTCAGCACAGGTGTAAGCGTCAGCGAAACAAAAGCCGAGATGAGTACCGCACCTGCGAGCACAATTCCAAATTCGCGAAACAACCTCCCTGTAAACCCCTCGAGAAAAATCACAGGAATAAAAACAACAGACAGTGTGACTGAAGTAGAAATGACTGCAAAGAAAATTTCCTGCATTCCATAACGCACGGCATTCCACTTGTCCATGCCGGATTCCATCTTTTTGTAAATGTTTTCGGTAACAACAATACCATCGTCCACCACAAGTCCGGTAGCAAGAACTATAGCGAGTAAGGTGAGAATATTGACTGAAAAACCAAAAACGTACATAATAAAAAAAGCGCCTATGAGTGACACGGGAATATCAATCAGCGGCCGTAAAGCGATACTCCAATTGCGGAAGAATGCATAAACAATCAGCACGACCAGAACCAATGCAATCAACAATGTTTCTTCCACTTCACTGATAGCAGTGCGTACAAAGTCGGCCTTGTCAATACCAATGTCTATAATCACATCCGGAGGCAATTCCTTTTGGATTGCATCAAAGCGGCGATAAAATTCTTCAGAAATTTCAATATAGTTGGAGCCGGGTTGAGGTATCAGTGCCAGCGAAACATTGAAAACATTGTTGCGCCGGGCTGAAGTTTCTTCAATTTCTGCTCCCAGCCCGGCATTTCCGATATCGCTGAAGCGAATGATCTGATTTTCCGTCTGCCGGATAATCAGGTCATTGAAATCCTTTTCCTCCTGTAGTCTGCCGAATGTTTTTACCTGAAGTTCGGTAGCATCGCCGCGAATCTTTCCTCCGGGCAATTCAACATTTTCGCGATTAAGGGCACTCAGCACATCCTGAACGGTCAGTCCATAAGCAGCGAGTTTTGCCGGTTCAATCCACAGTCGCATTGCCGGTCGCTTCAGACCATAAATCATAACCTGACTTACTCCCGGGATAGATTGCAGCTTCTCCTGAAGAACATTTTCAGCATACTGACTCAGTTCCACAATATTTTTTCTCGAACTCTCCACCGTCATAAAAATAATCGGGTCGCCGCTGGCATCTGCTTTTGAAACGACCGGCGGAGCATCAATATCCTGTGGAAGATTGCGCTGTGCCTGTGCTACCTTATCACGTACATCATTCGCTGCCTGCTCAAGATCAGCAGAAAGTTCAAACTCTACGGTGATAGTACTCGATCCGAGAGCAGATGAAGAAGAAATCGTTTTTACACCCTGTATCCCGTTGATTGATTTTTCCAATGGCTCTGTGATCTGCGACTCAACAATGTCAGCATTAGCACCTGTATAAGACGTTCTCACGGTAATATTCGGCGGATCAATTGCAGGGTATTCCCTTATCCCAAGAAAAGAATAGCCAAGCACTCCGAAAAAGAGAATGACGATATTCAGCACAATGGCCATTACAGGCCTCCTGATAGCAAGCTCTGAGAATTTCATTCTTGATTAATTGATTTTAGAAAAACTCAGCGGCATATCGGGACGCAGAAAAAGAATACCGGTAGTAGCAATAGTATCACCCGGCTGAATCCCTTCGGTAATTTCAACCATCGCAGCTTCACGCACACCAGTTTTTATCGGGCTAAAAACGGCCTTTCCTCCCTTGCTGACGATCACTACTTTATTCCGTGCCTGCGGAATGACTGCCTGTGTCGGAACCATCAGTGCATTATGGCGCTCTTCTAATGGAATATTTACTTCTGCAAAACTCCCGGGGATAATCCTGGATGAATGATCTAACACACGCGCTCTTACTTTCAGGTTGCGGGTATCTCTTTCAATGGATTGTTCGGTGGCAAGCACCACTGCGTTATAATGAGAAGTATCTCCCTCGAGTGTAAATTGAACCTTCATTCCCTGCTTAATCAAAGCCCCAAACTTTTCGGGAACGGCAAAATCGAGTTTCATTTCTTCTCTTGAACGGATAGTACACACTACGGTCGCAGGGTTGATATAAGCGCCCACACTTACTGATCGCAATCCGAGTACCCCGTTAAAAGGAGCTTTGATTTCTGTTTTGCCTATTTGAACACGCACAATTTCCTCTTCTGCCTCGATTGTTTTCAGTTGTGTGGCGGCTTGATCCACTTCCTGCTGTGATATTCCATTTACTTTTAGGAGATCAGACAAGCGTTGAAGGGTTTGTACAGCCAGCTCTTTCTGAGCGCGAATTTTCAGCATCTGCGACTGCAGGTCTTCATCAAATAATTTCACAAGCAGTGTGCCCTTGCTCACTTCTTCTCCTTCGTGGATATTGAGTTCTATAACCCGTCCACTTACCTCCGGCTGCAAAGTGGTCTCATTAAAAGCGACAAGAGTGCCGGTAGCTTCTATTCTGCTGCTGATAGCCGACGGACTGACAACATAACCTTCAATAGGTACTGATCTCGCATTGGAAGCCATACCGCCTTTATTGTCAGTAGAGGAATTGCATGAAAAAAGACCAATGAATACCAAAAAAACAAACAACCTTCCTGCAAACGCTCTGTACATAAATAATTCATTTAATGATATTTTCCGCAAAAGGCGGCAAAAAAAATCGCAGCGCAAGATTAACCACTGCGGATCGAAGATTGTTTTATTTAAGAAAAAAAAACTGCGCCAGCTTGTCAGTATTTCAGGTTATGGCATTTGAATTGGCAATTTTGGTCATTCAAAAAAAAATTTCACCTTAGCAAAATAAATTGCACCCTTTTATGAATAAACTTACCTTATCCATTATCATTCTTTTCTTAGTTATTGGCGGTGGCTTTGCCATCTTCTATCTTTATGGTACGCGCATTTATGACGGTGCTGTTACCCGTCAGGAAAAAGTATCTGCCTCTTGGGGCAATGTACAGGGTGCCTATCAGCGCAGGGCAGATCTTATTCCCAATCTGGTGGCGACTGTACAGGGAGCAGCTGAAAATGAAAAGCAGATTCTCATCGAAGTGACCAACGCACGCGCCGGCATCAACAGTGCAACCACTCCTGCCGAAATAGACCAGAATGCCTCCGTTATCAACAGAGCTATCTCAGTAGTATTTGAGCGTTATCCTGAGGTCAGGGCTACGCAGAACTTCCAAATGCTGCAGGCACAGTTGGAAGGAACTGAGAACAGGATCAATACTGAACGCAACCTTTACAACGAGTCGGTAAAAGATTTTAATACCTACATCCGTGGATTCTGGAGAAGCAAGGCTCTCAACCTTGTCGCTTCTTCTGACGATAATTTCATCAAACGTGAAATGTTTGATGCCAAACCGGAGGCACAAGATGCTCCAAAAGTGGATTTTTCAAAGAAGGCTGAAAATTCCGGCACCCCATCAAGCGAAACTCCGGCTCACTAATCGTCGAAAAAAATTGCCCGTAGAAGAGTTTTTTTCCGTCGGTGATCTTAAGAAGATCGAAGATGCCATTTTCACGGCAGAGCTCGGCACATCAGGCGAACTAAGGGTTCACCTTGAAGACACTTGTAACGATGATGTACTGGATCATGCGGCTTTTATTTTCTCCGAGCTTGAGATGCAGAAAACGGAATTGCGCAATGGGGTGCTGATATACGTGGCTGTGGATTCGCAAAAGTTTGCTATCATAGGCGACGTGGGCATACACCAAAAAACAGGGCCTCATTTCTGGAATGAAACCCGCAATGCGATGAACACTCATTTTGAAAAAAGTGATTTTTTCGCAGGATTGTGTGAAGGAGTAAAAAGGGCGGGTGCCCAGTTGCAACTGTTTTTTCCTGTCAGTGCTACTGATATCAATGAGCTTTCCAATGAAGTGACCATAGGCCGGATAAGGGTTTCCCCCAAAAAGAAGAGGAGGCATTTTTGAAAACTTTTATCCGGCCGCTTCTTTCGTTCTCACTGCTGGTGCTATTGATTAGCCATACCGGATTTGGAAAAGACAATCCCTGTTTTCCGAAAAAAAACAATAAGCAACTTGTTTATGACGAGAGTCACCTGCTGAGCTCTGGACAGGATGCGCTGTTAGATACCAAACTTGTTGAATTTGCACGTAGCACTTCAAATCAGATCGTTGTTGTGATCGTGAATGATCTCTGCAATATGGAACCATCGCAATATGCCACAGAACTTCTGAACAATTGGGGAGTAGGTACGCAAAAAAACAATGGTATCGTTCTCCTTGTGAAAGTAAAGACAGCAGAATCGAGAGGGCAGGTATTTATCGCTATCGGACGCGGGCTTGAGGGGGCTATTCCAGACGCGGTTGCACATCTGATCGTTGAAAATGAACTGATACCAAATTTTAAAAATGGAGATTACTATTCCGGCATCAACGATGGGACGAACGTTCTAATGCAGCTTGCACAAGGAGAATATTCCGACAGTGAATATGCAAAACGCCACGAGCAGGGATGGAAAAGAAATAGCGCTGAAGGGATTATAAGTATAATCATTGCCCTTCTTATCATTGGAGTAGTAATACTGGTTCGCGCATTAAAAGTGAAAAGATATGCACGGTTAAATCACCTTGATTGGTGGACTGCCTTCTGGCTCCTGAATTCGACAACCCGACAACATAGGGGATATTTCGATGATTTTACCCGGGGGAGTGGTGGATTTGGTGGCGGTGGGGGATTTGGAGGTTTTGGTGGCGGGAGTTCTGGCGGCGGTGGTGCAGGAGGATCCTGGTGAAACTGACAATACAGGTTGAAATAAACCGAATGAACATTCTAATTTATATATCATAACGTGGGTTACGGAAAATGGATTGCAGGGGCACTGGGGTGGGCTATTGGCGGGCCGATCGGAGGCCTGATGGGCTTTGCTTTCGGTGCTATGGTGGATGATTCCAACGCCAATAGCACTAAAGAAAAAAAATCTCGCGGATATGATCCACGCAACGACAGGCGCTACCAATCTCAGCGACACCATACCCGCCCCGGCGATTTTGCGTCCGCCCTATTAGTATTATCTGCCGCAGTAATGAAAGCTGATGGACGACAGATGAAAAGTGAGTTGGATTTCATCCGTCAGTTTCTTTCGAAGCAAATGGGACGTGAGGCGGCTACAGAACAAATCTCTCTGCTGGGGGAACTGCTAAAAAAAGAGATACCGCTGAATGAAGTCTGTGGACAGATCAGATATTATATGGAGCATCCGATGAGGCTTCAACTGCTCCATTATCTCTTTGGCATTGCCAAGGCCGATGGAAAAGTTGATGTGTCAGAGGTAAAAGTCATTGACCGAATTGCATACCTGCTTGGCATTTCGGAAAAAGATGCAGAGTCAATTCGCGCCATGTTTTACAAGGATACCGCTGCTGCCTATACTATACTGGAAATTGATGCTAACGCATCCGATGATGAAGTAAAAAAGGCCTATCGCAAAATGGTCGTGAAATATCACCCGGATAAAGTAAGAGACCTTGGAGAGATTCACCAGAAAGCTGCACAAGAAAAGTTTATCAAGGTACAGGAAGCTTATGAGCACATTAAGAAGGAAAGGGGAATCAAATGATTTTCAAAAGCTTCGTGCATTTTTACCACACAATCTCTTTTTCTCCTTTTGCCCGGAGCCACTCATTTGTCCGCGAAAAGTGATGATTGCCAAAAAAACCGTTGTATGCAGAAAGTGGTGATGGGTGAGC
>JADLBA010000115.1 GCA_020848015.1 Crocinitomicaceae bacterium
AAGCAACCGGTCGGGCTTATAGCGGCATGCCCAGTAAAACAATTCCGCATCAATTGCAAGATCAAGAGCAACAGCCATTGGGTCACCGTCAATCTTTGCCCTTCCTCCCACTATCGCCGCAAAATGGAACACATCGTTGATACGATCCATTATAAAATTATAACGTTGACGAAAGAAATGTACATCATCTGAAAAATGACGCATGATGCGAAGAGCATCTGCCTGAATAAACAACAACCGGTCTTCATAAACGGCAAATCCATCCCCATTGCGGGTTTTCGTCAACTCAAGCCAGGTGTCCGGATGAATACCAACGGAGAGATCATCAATAAAAATAATCTGGTCGGGAGTAGTTGTCAAAAGTCGCTTCACCATATTCCTTCCGACAAATCCGCAACCGCCCGTAACAAGATGGGTTTTCATATATTTTACTTATTCGGCGAAAATACCAAAGAAGGAACTGATTCAGCATTCTTCCGGCATCAATGCGGAACTGAAAAAGAGGCAATAGATGGGGCGAGGGAGTTTTTAATGCCCAATGACTAATGTCTTACTTTCCTGTTTCTTATTCTGAATAAGGACTACCTTGTATGTACCGGCCGGGAGGCTTTCCTGAATAGTCACCCTGTTTCCATGAAGGATATCTCCAGGCTTAAACGTACGGCTTGCGGTTAGTTTTCCAGCGAGGTCGTATATATTCACGATGGTCGCTTCCTTAGTGAATGTATTGCCGTCGTCGAACTGGAGATGAAGGAGGCTTCCCTGCAGGGGATTGGGAAAAATTTCCCATCCTTGTTCATCGCCCTTTTCTTCACCGACTATTGTCAGCACCTCATTACCTTCAAAGGTGCAGGTTCCGTCATTATAATCAGCGAGCGGATAGTAGTTGGAGGCATACGGATCAGTGCATCCGAAAACTTTAGCATTTTCAGTGGTGAAAGAGAGGCCGAGCGCCTGCCATGTATTTTGGGGAGTACTCCAGCCCTGGAGATTCATTGTTCCGGAAGCAATACCGGTGGTAGTGAACTGGGCAATCAGCACAAGACCATTATTGGCCGGAGAACACTTCTCATCCGTAGGAATAAGGAACCAGGAACCGTTGATGGTGGCAATAGATCCACCGGTATTAAATGAGGAGAAGTCAATCCCCACATCCCATAAATTGTTTCCATCAGAATTTTCGTAACCAATGGTGATGTAGGAGTCGAATAGGAGCCCTGGATCCATCTCGGCAAAAGATGTCGAAAGCCCTCCTGAACTGTACCCTCCATAAGCATTATTGTAAAATGGAGAGGTACTTTGAATTATTAAGGGATGAGCTTCATCGCCCCAGATCGCATGGAGAGAATGACCCCCCGTACCCAATTGTGCATACACCCGGTAAGTGGTGCCTGGTGCATTTCCCTGATTGTCCAACCTCTGAACGATCAATTGGGGGTCAGTGGCGCTCAATGAAAGAAAACAGAATGCAGAAAAGTGTAGTAGAAAAAATTTTTTCATGACAATACAAATTAGTTCCTGTACAATTTTAAGAATAAAAATCGCTGAAAATTCAGAAATCAACAGAAGTTTTAACATTTACCACACTGAAATAAACAGTGGAGAGGTTGTTTGGCAGGCTCAGGCAACATAAAGCCAAGTTTCCACGTCTTTTGGTAAGTTTGATAAGGCAAGGACTCGAATAAAAAAGACTGAGCAGAGGGAACAATTTTCCGACTATGAAAAGAAATAGAATATTCCGATGGACTGCGGTGAGACACTAACTAAGCGGAAAAATTTTCAGTGTTCGGCAAGTAAGAATTATATTAGCTGTTTTTCGTTTAACCTTTATAACTGGCTTTTTGACTGTTTTCTGAATCCGATGAAGTGTAAACTGATCTTTTTCTTTTGCCTGATTTCCTTGTTTTTCAATGGTCAGGTAAACATTATCGGTACAGGTGCCGACAGAGGCAAATTCATTTTAAACGACGGGGGAAAATTTATTATTGCTGCTGAGGTCGAGGATCCATCCACCCACCCCTTCAAATTCCTCGTTTTTTCAACCCTTTCAGGAACTTCGCTGAATACTTATGTTTACAAGGGTGGTATGCCCTACGCGATAAACGATTTCATCAAAAATAAAAAGGGTAATTATATCGCATTGGGAGAGCGTTATCTGGAAGGCAACAGGGAGTCTATGTTGCTGATTGAAATGAATCCTGCGCTCAGTCCGGTTCGAGCCAAAGCCTCCTATGAAAATGGTAATGAGGTAGAACCTTATGATATTCTGGAATACGGCGACAGTTATTTTATCACCGGATTTACAAAGACCTCGCAACTGATGTCAGCCGGTGTTGCCTATATCACAAAAGAAAAACAGCAGATGTACCTGACACGGTACGACAATGAATTCAACCAGATATCTTCTTACATCATTACGGGTTTTGCTGATGATGTAAATCCTGTCGGCAGGCAGATGGCACTGGCCAACAACCACCTGATCATTGCAGGAAATATTGTCGGGGCAGAAAAAAGCGAAGCAGTAGTGTTGTCTGTAAATCTCATCACCAATCAGCTTGAATGGTCAAAGCGCATTTCGGGCACTCAGAGTCTGGGTGTAACAGATATGATTATCCATGATGGCAACATCGTTATCCAGTGTACCACTGCTGATAAGATAACTTCCGATCACGCACTAATCATGCTGGATGAGGATGGTAACCTGAAAAAATCGTGGCTTCTTGCAGAAGAGGGTATCCAACGTAGCCATTGTCTATACACCAATAAGCAGGGAGAGTTAATGCTTTTTGGAGCATCCGGTAGCAACCGGTTTGAATCAAAAAGAGCTGCCTATTTATTTTCTACTCTTACCGGTAAATTCAGGGTGAACCTTCAGGGCGATGGTATTCAGAGCGAAACAGGAAGAGCTACTGCAACTGTAACCGGTTTTACCTGTATTGGTTATGAGTTTTCCAGAGGCAAAACAGGAATAGATATTTCACTGCGCAATTATCAGGAAAGTACTTTTAGTTCTGCTGCAGCGACGGATGCGAAAGAATTGCCGGTAAGTATTCAGCCGATCTCTCTGAAAATTGAAAATTTTCCGGTGACTGCCGGTATTTTTAAATCAGAACTTTTTTTTGAAGATATAAAGTACGAGCCATACTACATCTGGCATGTTGAGTAAGTACAGAAATATACTGATAGCCGGAGTAATGATCTTCTCGGCATATTCGGCGTTCGCTGATGGCTGTCAGTCTGCTGCTTTCAGTTTTTCTTATGATATTCCAAATTGTACAGGTCAGTTTCTCTTCCAGGGAACTACAGACTGTGGTGTAGGTCAGGGAAACTCCAACTGGATATGGGATTTTGGCGATGGTAGTCCACAGGAATATGACATCATGAACCCAACGCATGAATACCTGTATGAGGGTGCTTACACAGTGACTTTATGGATGTATCCGCTTTGCCACGGACCAGGAAATCCCCCATGTATCAACACCGCTACTATCAATGTACTGTTCCCCAACCTTGCCGATATTGTACCGGTGGTCACCAGTGATTACAACGGTCACGACGTATCGTGTACAGATGCCTGTGATGGCACACTGATCATTGCTTCTGTGGGTCCCGGCTATAGCATCGAATGGGGAGATTTTCCTGCGGGTGAAACAACGATTACCGGTGTGTGTCCAGGCACCTATTATGTGTACTCACATCCACCGGTAGGATGCGGTTATACGCAAGGTGTTGTGACGGTCGAAAATCCACCGCCGTTTGATTATACGTTTTCACAGGATTCGATGAGTTGTTATGGGCAGAGCGATGGAATAGCCACTGTCATTGTAACCGGCGCTACGCCGGGGTATCAAATCACCTGGTCCAATGGCGCTACCGGGCCTACTGCCTATAACCTTCCCACCGGTTCTTATACTATCAATATTGTGGATGCAAACGGATGTGAATTCATTGCCAATGGAACCTTGCTTGAACTGCCTCAACTCTTTGCCAATGCATTTGTCAGTTCAGACTACCATGGTTTTGACATCAGTTGTTATGATGGAAGCGACGGAGCCGCTGATGCAAATCCCAGCGGTGGCTCACCGCCTTATTTTTTTCAATGGGATGATTTAATTAATCAGACAACACAGGTCGCCACCAATCTTCAGCAGGACGATTATCACGTGTTTATTGTGGACTCACAGGGCTGTACAGTGGAAGACTCCATTTCGCTGTTCCATCCTACACCAGTAACAGCAGATGTTGACATCATCAGCGATTATCATGGAGAAGACATCAGTTGCTTTGGAGAAGACGATGGAATTGTAGAAGTAGTTTCCGCCAGCGGTGGAACCGGTAATAATGTCAGCAGTTATACCTACCAATGGTATGAAGTGCCGGAGGGTTGTCAAAATATTCAATGCTGGGTATCAGTTGCCGGTGCTACCAATCCAGAATACAGTACTGCGAGTGATGGAACTTATGTTGTAAGTCTGACCGACCTGAACAACTGCACTGCCTACGTTTACCAAAGCGTTGAAGAACCACCGCCCATTGTGATTGATGTCGTTATTACCTCAAATTACAATGGTACGGCGATCAGTTGCAACGGAGCCGAGGATGGAGAAGTAACCTACAGTGCTTCGGGAGGCACAGGCCAGTTGCTGAGCGAGTGGACCAACAATGGCAATACAGGTTTTGTGAACGGCGGACTACCATCGGGAATTTATACTGTGGAGCTAACCGATGCGAACGGATGTTTTGCCTCTGACAGCATTTTTGTTGCTGAACCACCACCGATCGTTGTGACAGGATGGGTAAGCAGCGATTACAACGGCGCACATATCAGTTGTTTTGATTCTAACGATGGGATATTAGAGGGTCAAGCCAGCGGAGGTAATGGAACCATTCATCTGTTCTGGTCAAATGGGGTACTGGGAAGCCCCAATTCACTAAATATCCATGCAGGCGATTATACACTCACTGCGATTGATGCCAACTCCTGCCACGAAGAAACGCAAGTAACTGTCATTCCACCACCGCAACTGATTCCTGTAATAACCCTGTTGACCGATTACAACGGGTATCCGATAAGCTGCTACGGAGAAGATGATGGCGTTGGAGAAGTAACCACTACCGGGGGCGTTGGTAACTATACTTATCTATGGACGGGACAGGTGCTTCCCGGACAGATCACCAATGTTGCGGGAACCGTCTCAGCAGGTACACTTCAGGTGCAGGCAACGGATGAAAACGGATGTATTGCAACCAACACCATCACTGTGCAACAACCTCCTCCCGTTCAGGCTTTACTGCAGGTGATCAGTAACTACAACGGATCGGAGATCAGTTGTTATGGAGCCAGCGATGGCTCAGTGCAGGTCTATCCTACCGGCGGTGTGCCACCCTACGAATTCAACTGGGATGATGATCCCGGCGAAACGACCAATGTTATTACAGGTCTTCCTGATGGTATTACCGGAATAATGGTGGAAGACCTGAATGGTTGTCAATACACTACCAACATCATGGTGACACAACCATTGCCCGTCACTACAACTATGGAGGTGGCATCTGATTATCACGGTTCTGATACCTCATGTCCTGGCTCCAGTGATGGCAGTGCGCATATAGTAGCTCAAGGAGGAACTGCCCCCTATTTCTATCTATGGCCTTATGGTGAATCTGGCTCCACATCAGGCTATTTCTATCCCGAAGGATATGTTGCGGTTTCTGTCTGGGACATCAATAATTGCCAGACGACAGACAGCATTTTTATCACTACACCATCCGAAATGACGAGCAGTACAGAGATACTTACCGACTATAACGGATTCTCTGTTTCGTGCTATGGTGCTCACGACGGAAGTGTAATCATCAGTGGCGCGGGAGGTACCGGCGATCTGACTTTTGAGTGGAGTAATGGTCTTTCTGGAACACTGAACGACAATTTCGGCGCGGGACAAATTTTTGTTGATATCACCGACGTAAACGGATGTACGATACAGGATACTGTATTGCTCACCCAACCCCCTCAGATCGTTGGAATTGATAGCATATTGTCTGATTACACAGGATGGGATATTTCATGCTATGGTTATAGCGATGGCATTGCATCCATTGATCCCAGCGGAGGAGTTGAGCCTTATTCTATCCTTTGGTCATCAGGAGAAACCGGCCTTGTTGCGACGGATCTCACCGGTGGCTCTCAATGGGTGAGTATCACGGATCACAATGGTTGCGATACCACTTATATGCTTAACCTGACTGAACCGGATCCGATCAATACAACTTTCATCACCGTCACAGATACCTGCCTGAGAGCAGGAGGAACAGCACTTGCCATTGCGTCGGGCGGCACACCGCCATACGCATTTCTATGGGAAGAGGGAACGACAGGGGCATATATTACCAACCTTCTCTCGGGGTCTTATGAGGTATTTGTCACCGATACCAATGGTTGCTTTAATACGCTTGAAACGTTTATTCCCAACATCCCCGCGCCGGTAGCACACTTTACACCCAGCGACTCGATTATTTGTATTGTAAATGAAAGTACGGTCGTGAATTTTACCGACCAGTCTGAAAATAATCCTATCAGTTGGGACTGGGATTTTAGCATAGGTAATACGTCCACTCTCCAACATCCGGTGCACGATTTTTATGGACCGGGAAATCACACTGTCACTCTTACTGTTCAAAATGAATTTCAGTGCACCGATGATACCACAATGACGATCGCTGTACTACCAGATATGACCATCTACCTCCCCAATGCTTTTACGCCCAACAATGACGGAATGAATGATACCTTCTATCCTAAGGGCACGGAGGTGAAATATATTCAATTGGATATTTTCGACCGGTGGGGAGCACTAATATTCAGCGCCGACTCTATGGACGATGAGTGGGATGGATGGGTAAATGGATACCCGCCGGTGATTGAGTCATACAATTATGTGTTAGTAGCCTCGGGAGGCTGCGATGACAAAGACCTGAAGAAAAAATATGGCACAGTGACGATTGTCAAATAAGCTCCGCTCTGCCCTTTTCCCCTTCACTGAGAAATATATTCGTGCGATATTCTTTTTATCCCACACTGTCAAATGCCGATAAGATAATTGCTGTCGCTTCTTCAATTTCTTTATCAGAAATGATAAGTGGAGGAGCTATCCGGAAAGACCATGGACATGATAAAAACCAAAAACTGATCAATCCATTCTCAAGATTTCTTTCTACCACCTGTTGAACTACTTCCGCATTTTCCATATCAATGGCAAAAAATAATCCGCGATGCCGGATGTGTTTTACCGCAGGATGAGCGCCGAGTATCCGGGCAATTTTATTTCCCTTTTCAAAAACATCTTTTACAATATTTTCATTTTGCAGCACCTCAAAATTTGCAGCCACTGCCGCACAAATAACAGGATGCCCGGCAAAGGTGCTGATGTGCCCCAGCATCGGATCGTGGGTAAACTGTTTCATTTTTTCGGTAGAAGAAATCATACAACCCACTGGAAGCCCTCCGCCAAGAGCCTTTCCAAGAGTGAGAATGTCGGGAACTACATCAAATTGTTCGAAGGCGAACATGGTTCCCGAACGCCCAATACCGCATTGTATCTCGTCGAAAATCAGCAGCGCACCAGTTTCATCACAGCGCTTTCTCACAGCCTTTAAATATGCTTTGTCCGGAATCCTTACGCCGGCATCTCCCTGAATAGTCTCCATGATAACACAAGCTGTGTTCTCATCAATCCAATCAATATCTTCCACTTCATTGAAGCGAATAAAATAAATATCAGGGAGCAACGGACGAAAAGTTGATTTCTTAGTCTCGTTCCCACTCACTGACAGAGAACCATGAGTGCTGCCGTGGTATGCCCCCCGGCAACTGATGATACGGGTGCGTCCTGTAACTCTTTTGGCAAGTTTGAGTGCGGCTTCATTCGCCTCTGTGCCGCTGTTGACGAAATAGCAGCAATCAAGTGAAGAAGGCAATAAAGAAGCAAGCATCGTAGCCGCATTTTGCTGCGCCGACTGAAGGTATTCGCCATATACCATTACATGAAGGTGCTGGTCTGCCTGACTTTTAATCGCCTCTGCAATGTGCCTGTTCCCGTGCCCCAGATTACTTACTCCAATGCCGCTGATCATGTCAAAGTATCGCTTTCCCTTTTTATCAAAAAGATAGATACCCTCTGCCCTCTCAATCTCCAGTGCAAAAGGAAACATAGTGGTCTGTGCGAGATGGTTTCGGAAAAAAATATCTGATTCCTTCATTGTCATTCTTATTTAGAATTTCGTTTGTTCTTTCCCCATTCAACCAAATAGCGCTCAAAATTCCAATGCGGAGCTTCGGAATAAAGTTTATTCATTGCATCCTCCATACTCACAGAAGAAATAGCCACCTTTACCAGCAATTCTCCATGGATCAAAAACTGCATCCGGAACATCTGTATCATTGTATAGGTAAAATTATTTTTTCCTTCCGGATTTTTTTCTGCTTCCCGCTCTTCCAACTGATCCAATGCAATAAAAGGCTTAGAAAAAACAGCATAAAAATAATACTTCAGTTCTCTCGAAGAATCAACATAAACACGGTATCCCTTCAAAGCGGTATCTCCCAATTCGCGCAGATCATATTGAAGCAAATTACCGTGGTGCA
>JADLBA010000116.1 GCA_020848015.1 Crocinitomicaceae bacterium
GACGGGTTGATTGAAAAGATGAGGAATGATGGCAGACGGCGCACCTATCGCGATGTAAACACAAAACTGATCATTGACTAATTCAGCAGGAAACATGGGAAGGAAAATACTCTTAGATCACGATAACATACCCGGTATTCAGTCGCTGAATGTTTACCGCGAAAAAGGAGGCTACCGCGCACTTGAAAAGGTGCTGAAAACAATGACTCCTGAACAGATCGTGGAAGAAGTGAAGACTTCTGGATTGCGCGGACGTGGTGGTGCAGGATTCCCAACCGGAATGAAATGGAGTTTTCTTGCAAAACCAGAAGGAGTTCCGAGATACTTAGTGTGCAATGCCGATGAATCAGAACCGGGAACATTCAAGGATCGCTACCTGATGGAACGCATTCCCCACCTTCTGATCGAGGGAATGGTCGCTTCCGCTTTTGCTCTTGGTGCAAGAACTTCGTATATCTATATACGCGGCGAATATTTTTACATCGCACAAATTTTGGAAAAAGCCCTTGAAGAAGCTTACGAAGCAGGTCTTCTGGGGAAAAATATTTTCAACTCCGGTTTCGATCACGACTGTTATGTGCAGGTAGGTGCCGGTGCATATATCTGTGGTGAAGAAACCGCACTCCTCGAGTCACTCGAAGGAAAGCGTGGCAATCCGCGTATCAAACCTCCGTTTCCTGCTGTCGCCGGATTATACGGCTGCCCTACCGTTGTCAACAATGTTGAAACCATTGCTGCAGTAGTGCCAATCATCAATATGGGAGGAGCGGCCTACGCGGCAATCGGTATTGGAAGGAGCACCGGTACCAAACTGATCTCTGCCTCGGGGCATATCAATAAGCCGGGAGTTTATGAAATTGAACTCGGTTTGCCGGTAGAAGAATTCATCTTCTCCGATGAGTATTGCGGAGGTATCCGAAATGGAAAAAAAATGAAAGCAGTGGTCGCCGGTGGCTCATCCGTTCCTGTGCTTCCCACTGATCTCATTTTAAAAACTGCAGCAGGTGAGCCACGATTGATGTCATACGAAAGCCTTGCTGATGGCGGATTCGCAACCGGTACCATGCTCGGTTCGGGAGGATTTATCGTGATGGATGAAGATACCAGCATCGTCAAAAACCTCTGGACTTTCTCGCGTTTCTATCACCACGAAAGTTGCGGGCAGTGCAGCCCCTGCCGCGAAGGAACAGGATGGATGGAAAAGATCCTGCACAATTTCATCGTTGGTCATGCCAAAATGAAAGATATTGACCTGCTCTGGGACATCCAGAAAAATATTGAAGGAAAAACAATTTGCCCGCTGGGCGATGCTGCTGCATGGCCCGTTGCAAGTGCTATCCGGCACTTTCGCAAAGAGTTTGAAGAGTACGTCAATAACCCCGGAAGTATCCGGGATGTGAAACATTACTACAGAATTAATAACCTTGCTGAAGCATGATAAGTGATTACTTGCTTTACTACAAGATGAAATGAAATAACAGAAAATGCCAAAAGTTACCATAGACGATATAACCATTGATGTTCCGGAAGGAACTACCATCCTGCAGGCAGCCAGGATGATCGGAGGTGAAGTGGTGCCTCCGGCCATGTGTTATTATTCAAAACTGAAAACAAGCGGTGGATACTGCCGTACCTGCATTGTTAAGGTAGAACAGGGTTCTGCAAAGGATCCGCGCCCAATTCCAAAACCGGTAGCTTCCTGCAGAACTAATGTAATGGATGGTATGGTAGTGCGAAACATCACTTCTCCCGAAGTACTCGAAGCACGGGCGGGTGTTGTCGAGTTCCTTTTAATCAACCATCCGCTTGACTGTCCGATCTGTGACCAGGCCGGCGAATGTGATCTGCAAGACCTTTCTTATGGACATGGCGATGAGTTTTCACGCTACGAATTTAAACGCCGTGAATTTGAAAAAATAGATATCGGCAGCAAAGTGCAGCTTCACATGACACGCTGCATCCTCTGCTACCGCTGTGTGAAAGTGGCTGATCAACTTACCGACGGACGTGTTCACGGTGTAATCAATCGAGGCGATGTTTCCGAAATAAGTACCTACATCGAAAACGTGATTGAAAATGATTTTTCGGGAAACGTCATTGATGTCTGCCCTGTGGGAGCACTCACCGATAAAACTTTCCGTTTTAAAAGCCGCGTATGGTACACCAAACCCGTTGACGCACACCGCGATTGTAAACACTGTTGTGGCGAAGTGCGATTGTGGTACAAAGGTGATGAAGTGCTACGTGTTACTACCCGCAGGGATCAGTTTGGAGAAGTGAAAGATACAACCACCGGTAAACCCGGATGGATTTGCAACGAATGTCGCTTTGATAAAAAAGAAACAAAAGACTGGATTATTGAAGGTCTCGCACATATAAATCCACACTCGGTCATTTCAGCCAATCATTATGAAAGTCTGAAAGCACTGAAAGCAACCGTGAGTCGCCAATTAAAAGCCGCTCCTCATGGTACCAAAGTGACTCTCGGAAACGGTGCCTTAGACCCAAACAATCAGCCCGGAACTCAAAAATAAAAAGTCAAGAAACGAATGGATCCTATTTTATATACCATCCTTCTTTGCGTAATTGTCTTTGGTATTTCGCTCGGTGCAGCAGCCTACATGACATGGGGAGAACGCAAACTGGCTGCTGTTCTCCAAGATCGCGTGGGGCCAAGCCGCGCAGGACCTTTTGGACTACTGCAACCCATCGCCGACGGAATCAAAATGATCTTCAAGGAAGAAATGATTCCCACACATTCCAACCGCTGGCTTTTCGTGCTAGGCCCTTGTTTCTTCATGCTGACGGCTTGCATGACCAGCGTAGTGATTCCATGGGGAAGCGGTCTGACCATTAATGATACCTTTTACAGAATGCAGGTCACCGACATAAATATCGGACTGTTATACCTGTTAGGTGTAGTTTCGATAGGGGTTTATGGTATCATGATCGGCGGATGGGCATCGAACAATAAATATTCACTGCTCGGTGCACTAAGGGCTTCGTCGCAGATGATCTCTTACGAGGTTGCGATGGGGCTTTCTCTCATCGCTTTAGTAATGACAACCGGTACCCTGCAGTTGGGAGAAATCGTACGCCAGCAAGATGGCGGATTCGCCAATGTAGTTTACCAACCACTTGGTTTCCTTATTTTTCTAATCTGCGCTTTTGCTGAAACCAACCGCGCCCCATTTGACCTCCCTGAAACAGAATCAGAACTTGTTGGAGGATTCCATACAGAGTACTCCTCGATGAAACTCGGTTTTTTCCTTTTTGCGGAATACATCAATATGTTTATCTCCTCCGCTGTAATGGCTACGCTTTATTTCGGAGGATACAACTTCCCGTTCCAACATGAACTCGGACTTGAAGGAAACGCGCTTGCAATTGTGCAATCTCTTGTATTCATGCTAAAAATATCGGGCTTTATCTTCCTGTTTATGTGGATCCGCTGGACATTGCCGCGGTTCCGCTATGATCAGTTGATGAACCTCGGATGGAAAATACTATTGCCATTAGCCTTAGCCAATATTTTCATCACAGGGCTGGTGATGTTTTTCTCCGGAAAACTCGGATAATAAATAAATTGAATTAGAAAATAAACAACAAATGATATGTTGACGAACAGGGCAAAAGTGGTAGTGAAAAAGGAGCTTTCCTGGTCGGAGCGAATTTACCTTCCTGCCATTCTTCAAGGTATGTTAATTACTTTTTCCCACCTTTTCAAAAGAACACCGACAATCAAATATCCGGAACAAAAAAGAGAGTTTTCGCCAGTTTACCGGGGACAGCATGTACTCAAACGAGACGAGTCAGGCGCTGAACGCTGCACAGCGTGTGGCCTTTGCGCTGTTTCATGTCCTGCAGAAGCTATTACTATGGATGCTGCAGAACGTAAAAAAGGTGAAGAACATCTCTACCGTGAGGAGAAGTATGCAAGAATCTACGAAATCAATATGCTCCGTTGTATTTTTTGTGGATTATGCGAAGAGGCCTGCCCTAAAGAAGCCATCTTTCTTACCGACAGAATAGTGCCCAGCAGTTTTACACGTGGTGAAGAGATATTCGGAAAAGATAAATTAGTCGAGCCGGTAGATGCTCCTATAGATGTTTCCGCACGTCAGACCAATGACGTTCTTGAATTCAAAAAGAACAAAAAATTCTACCACAACTTAACCTTTAATGACCGACAAATACGCTGATGCTTACAGAGTACACTTTCTGGTTTCTTTCATTCCTCGCGGTATTCAGTGCGTTTGCTGTGATCCTGTCTCGCAATCCGGTTCACAGTGTACTGTACCTTATCCTGACATTTTTTTCCATTGCCGGACATTATTTCTTGCTGAATGCGCAATTCCTCGCCGCTGTCCATATCATTGTTTACGCAGGAGCAATCATGGTGCTGTTCCTCTATGTAGTAATGATGCTAAACCTCAATCAGGCTGAGCCACAACGCACATCAGCCTGGGCAAAATTTCTCGGAGCCGGTGCTGCCGGTATCCTTATGCTGGTGATGATTGCCGTGATACGCAAAGCAGAACAGGGAACTCCTGCCGGATTACCCGTAAATGCTGGAACAGTCGAAAATTTAGGAATAACATTGTACAGAGATTTTCTGCTTCCTTTTGAACTTGCCTCCGTGTTATTCCTTGGTGCAATGGTTGGAGCAGTATATCTGTCAAAAAAAGAAATAACCTGAACTACATCATTCAACCGATGGAACTATTACCCAACATTACTGTCAATCATTACCTGGGCCTCAGTGTACTTCTCTTTTGCCTCGGCGCTTTTGGAGTCCTATACAAAAGAAATGCAATTATTATGTTCATGTGTGTAGAACTGATGCTCAACGCAGTGAATCTTTCGCTCGTTGCTTTTTCCAAAATGTGGGGCGGGACAGATGCACAGGTTTTCGTTTTCTTCATAATGGTAGTTGCTGCCGCTGAAGTAGCGGTAGGACTGGCTATTTTGATGATGCTGTACCGAAACCAGCATACCACTGATACGGATGTGCTCAATAAAATGAAAGGATAAGATTCGTATGGAGAAATTAGTTACCCTGATCCCACTGTTCCCACTCGTCGGGTTCTTATACATTACATTTTTTAGCAAAGGACTGAGCAGGAATTTTGTCGGTGCACTTGGATCTGGTGCCATCCTGCTTTCGTTTATTTTTTCCATTGTCGTATTTACCACACAATTACACGGAGAACACCCTGTAGTAGTAAAAGTAATTGACTGGATTACTGCGGGTACTTTTGATGTAGATTTTTCATTTCTTGTAGATCCACTCAGTACCATTTACCTTCTTTTTATTACCGGAGTCGGTTTTCTGATTCATGTTTACTCCATCGGATATATGCACAATGATGAAGGGTTCAACCGGTTTTTTGCATATCTCAACTTGTTCGTTTTCTTCATGCTGATTCTAGTATTGGGCGACAGCTACCTCACAATGTATGTCGGATGGGAGGGCGTTGGGCTTTGTTCCTACCTTTTGATCGGATTCTGGTATAAGGAGTTGGAAAACAATAATGCTGCAAAGAAGGCTTTCGTAATGAACCGTATCGGTGACCTCGGTCTCATACTTGGGATGACCCTGGTATTCTTCCACTGCGGTACACTGAATTTTGATTCTCTTTATATCAACGGCAGTGCTATTTCAGGGCTGCACGGCAATATTGCCACTGCTGCAGCTCTCTTCTTATTCATTGGTGCTATGGCCAAGAGTGCGCAAATCCCGCTGCATACCTGGTTGCCGGATGCAATGGCGGGACCTACTCCTGTTTCTGCACTCATCCATGCCGCAACAATGGTAACAGCAGGAATTTATATGGTAGCGAGAAGCAGCGGGCTTTTCGAGGCCAGTGAAATAGCCAGTGATGTAGTTACCACCGCGGGTATCATTACAGCTCTGATGGGAGCAACGATCGCGCTTGCACAAAACGATATTAAGAAAGTACTCGCGTATTCTACTCTTAGCCAACTTGGATTCATGTTTGTTGCACTTGGACTGGGAGCATACAGTATTGCTGTTTTCCACGTGATCACCCACGCTTTCTTTAAAGCGCTGCTCTTCCTTGGCTCTGGATCCGTGATTCATGCAATGGGGGGTGAGCAAGATATTCGCCGTATGGGCGGACTTAAAAAACACTTGCCGGTTACCTATTGGACCTTTCTGATCGGTACATTGGCAATTTCAGGAATTTTCCCTTTTGCAGGATTCTTCTCAAAAGACCAGATACTCGCTCATGCAATGGAAGAAAACCTTTTTGTGTTTGTTCTCTTGGTACTTGCATCTGCCGGCACAGCATTTTATATGTTCCGAATGTTCTACCTGACCTTCGGCGGAAAATTCCGCGGAACCCATGAACAGGAACACCACCTGCACGAGTCGCCAAAAACAATGACCATCCCCCTTATTGTTCTAGCAGTATTATCTGTTCTCGGAGGATTCATCGGCTTCCCTCACGCTATCGGAGAAAATATTCACCTTCCTCACTGGTTAGATCACTTCTTCGGCGATACAGTTGCAAAAGCCTACTCCTCATTGAATGTCTCCACCGAAATAATACTTGCTTTGGTTGCCATGGCTATTGCTCTTGCAATGATTTTTTATGCCCGGCACATATTCATTACA
>JADLBA010000117.1 GCA_020848015.1 Crocinitomicaceae bacterium
AAAGTTAAGCCCGAAGAAAAGCCGCTCTCGAAGCAGTGCATTTTTTTTCCATATCCGTTGATCGCGTTCGTAGAGATCATTGTCTTTTTTTCCATAAAAGAAGGGGGGAAAGAGCCGGACGTATTGAAGGCTTTCCTGGGGAATAGTGAATCCCGCCCTCTCGCAGAGCTTTTTCCATTCACTGAAGGACCGGATATTCTCATTTCCAAGCAGTATTTTTTTTCCTAAACGTTCATCTTCTATTTCGATAATACGGCGGTTCCCTCTTCTAAAAAAAAGGCGGAGATTCTGTATCACATTATTCCCGTTCTCTTCCACTGCGATCATTTTTCCTCCGGGTCTAAGTGCATTCAGTACAATCTCAAGCATATCGCCGATCGGCTCAGTGTGGTGAAGTGTATCCTGAGCAATCACTGCATCAAACGAGGAGGGCACAAATGAGGCATCATAGATATTTTCATAGTCGAACGAAAATCCACTCACATCTCCCACCTTCGACCAATAATCTATTCTACCCGGAATTTCATTGTAATAATATTCAAGTGTTGACCCTCGAACCCGGTAACCGTTCAGTACAAGAAAAAGTGCTGTAGTACCATATCCACAGCCCATATCCCAAATCACATCACCGGGATTTCCGGCATACCGCCTGATATATTCGAGCCTTTGGCAGTAATATGCCTTGCGAAACTCAAAACTCGACAGGTTGTTGAGAAACCTGTAATATCCCCGTAAGGCAGTATTTTGCTTCAGTTCCTCCAGCAACAATTCAAAAAATTTCTCAACAGTCATCAATTATCAAAATTTTTCGCAAAAGAAAGAATTCATTGCCGTGTTTGTGAAAAACAGGTGGAAAAGAATCTTACCATCTTGAAATACCGGTGGTTAGATTTGACAAAAAAAATCATGAACGACGAACTGACCCTTCACCAGACTATATGTTATGTTCAGGAGTTTCACCGCGCATTTGGTCTTCCTGTACGTCCGGCACCTACAGCGAAGTTGGACAAGGAAGAAGTCGCATTGCGCTTCAATCTGATGAAAGAAGAAAACGAAGAATATCTCGAAGCTGCCCGCAAAGGGGATATTATCGAAATTGCCGATGCATTGGGAGATATGCTCTATGTTCTCTGCGGAACTATCAACGCCCATGGTTTGCAAAACAAAATGGCTCAGGTGTTTGAAGAAATACAACGCAGCAATATGAGTAAACTGGATGAAAACGGCAACCCCATTCACAGGGAAGACGGCAAAGTGATCAAAAGCGATCGGTATTTTCGCCCTGATTTAGCTGCTGTGCTTGGCATAGAAAGCAAATGAGATAGGGAAGATACCCACATTTTTCTTCCCGCCGCAATGCGATAAAATTAATTTCTCTATTCTCCCTTTTCTGTGAAGCGTTCCCAATCGGACGTTCTGAATTATTTTTGCACTCCTAAATTTTTTATAACATGATCAGCATCACCCTGCCTGACGGGTCAAAAAGAAACGTAGATTCCGGAACCACCGCGCTACAGGTAGCTCTCTCCATCAGCGAAGGTCTTGCGCGAAATGTGCTGGCAGCCGAGGTAAACGGAGAGGTAGTGGATGCTACGCGCCCGCTTACACAAGATAGTTCGCTGAAGTTGCTGACCTGGAGCGACGAGGGTGGCAAGAGCACTCTGTGGCACTCTTCCGCACACCTGATGGCCGAATCCTTGGAGGCACTGTACCCGGGTATCAAACTGGCTATAGGCCCGCCGATTGAAAATGGATTTTATTACGACATTGACTTCATCAATTATTCTTTCTCTCAGGAAGATTTTCCTGCAGTAGAAAAAAAAATGCTCGAACTCGCACGATCAAAGAATGAATACATAAGAAAAGAAATATCCAAGAGCGAAGCCATTGCCTATTTCACTCACAAAGATGATCCTTACAAGCTTGAACTGATCAATGATTTGGAAGACGGTTCCATCACCTTTTATACCCAGGGCAATTTTACTGACTTGTGTCGCGGGCCTCATATTCCAAATACCGGCTTCATAAAAGCAGCCAAACTGCTCAATGTTGCCGGTGCATACTGGCGTGGAGATGAAAAAAACAAGATGCTCACGAGGGTATATGCCATCAGCTTCCCTAAGCAGAGCGAACTCGACGAGTACCTCGTGTTATTAGAAGAGGCGAAAAAGCGCGACCACCGCAAGCTTGGAAAAGAACTGGGGCTATTCCATTTTTCACAAAAAGTAGGTTCAGGACTTCCTCTGTGGCTGCCGAAAGGCGCTGATCTCCGCAGCAGATTGCAATCCTTCCTGCAGACTGCGCAGAAAAAAGACGGTTACTTACCGGTCATCACTCCACATATCGGCTCTAAAGAATTGTATGAGACCAGCGGACACTGGGCGAAATATGGGGCAGACAGTTTTCGCCCGATTGAAACGCCACAGGAGGGAGAGATGTATATGTTGAAGCCGATGAACTGCCCCCATCACTGTGAGATTTTTGCCAGTGAACCCCGTTCCTACCGCGATCTGCCATTGCGGCTCTCGGAGTTCGGTACTGTCTATCGGTACGAGCAGTCGGGCGAGTTGCACGGTCTTACACGGGTTCGCGGCTTTACGCAGGACGATGCACATCTGTTTTGTACTGCCGATCAGGTAAAGGAAGAAGTGGGAAAAGTGATTGACCTCGTACTTTACATTTTCAAAATCCTCGATTTTAAAGACTACCTTGCACAAGTGAGCCTTAGGGATACCGGAAATCCTTCCAAATACATCGGAAGCGATGCCAACTGGGAAAAAGCAGAAAAAGCCATTCAGGAAGTAGCTGATGAAAAAGGGCTGAAAACAGTGGTGGAACTTGGGGAAGCGGCATTTTACGGCCCGAAACTCGACTTCATGGTGCGCGATGCCATAGGAAGAAAGTGGCAATTGGGCACTGTGCAGATTGACTATAACCTTCCCGAACGTTTCGATTTAGAATATACCGGTGCAGACAATCTTAAACACCGACCTGTTATGATCCACAGAGCGCCTTTCGGCTCACTGGAACGGTTTGTAGCTATCCTGATTGAACACTGCGCCGGCCAGTTTCCCCTTTGGCTCACTCCTGAACAAGTCAGAATATTGCCTGTCAGCGAGAAGTTTAACGAATATGCAAAAAGCGTATCAACTGAACTGGAAAATTACGATATTCGCGCCCTCGTTGACGAACGCAATGAAAAAGTGGGAAAGAAAATCCGGGAGGCTGAACTGGAAAAAGTGCCTTATATGCTGGTTGTAGGTGTTGAGGAACAGAAAAACAGAACCGTTTCTGCACGCAAAAAGGGAGAGGGAGATCAGGGAGTATTGTCTATCGGGGACTTTGCTTCCCGTCTGAACAGGGAAGTCGAAGAGATGCTCTCGCGGTAAAGCGGACAGTACGGTACAGCGTTTTGAAAATGACCATTTAGAAATTAAAAAAAGGAGGACCTATCATAAAGAGAGAATTCAGGGGACGTAGAGAAGTGGAACCTGAGCACCGCATCAATGGAAAGATCACCGCACCAGAGGTAAGGTTGGTCGGTGAAAATATTGAACAAGGGGTTTATTCCCGCGATGAAGCCCTGCGATTAGCTCAGGAGTTTGAGATCGATCTTGTCGAAATTTCCCCCAACGCTGTTCCGCCCGTTTGCCGGCTCATTGACTATAAAAAGTTTCTTTATGCTCAGAAAAAGAAGCAGAAAGAAATGAAAGCAAAGCAGGTAAACGTAACCGTAAAGGAAATCCGGTTCGGACCAAATACGGATGAACATGACTTTCAGTTCAAGTTGAAACACGCGATCAATTTTCTCCAGGAAGGTAGCAAAGTAAGATCCTATGTGTTTTTCAAAGGGCGCTCCATTGTGTTCAAAGAACGCGGGGAGATTCTCCTTCTCAAATTTATTCAGGAACTTGCTGATTACGGTGTGCCTGAACAGATGCCAAAACTCGAAGGAAAGAAGATGTTTGTAATGATCACTCCTAAAAAGAAAGGTTAATTCGTTAAATCAATTATACAATGCCAAAAGCAAAAACCAAATCGGGAGCCAAGAAACGTTTTGTGGTGACCGGTAGCGGTAAGATCAAGAGGAAACATGCTTATAAAAGGCATATCCTGACCAA
>JADLBA010000118.1 GCA_020848015.1 Crocinitomicaceae bacterium
CATCGGTTTTCTCTACACAATCTGAAGTGACAGAAGTGCTTGTAGGTGGTATTCCGCAACCGTTTCAGGTAGTGCCCTTCGACTTCTGGGAGTTCAAAGGCTGGGAGGCTATCCACGCAAATCCCGCTCCCGGAGCGCAAAATAAAGAAGTGTCATTTACTTTTATTCAACAGGATACAGTTATTGCACATCTTGAACGCACACCGTTTGTCTATTACCTGCCGAATTCATTTACACCCAACAACGATGGAGTAAATGATATTTTCCGCGTTGAAGGAAATGCTATTGATGCTACTGATTTTCATCTGATGATATTTAATCGCTGGGGAGAAAAGGTATTTGAAACAACCGATTTAACAAAGCCTTGGGACGGTTCTCATCAGGGGGGCGCTTACTATGTAAAAGACGATGTGTATATGTACAGGATGAAGATCAAGAGCATTCATGATCCACAACCTGTTGAGGTGACCGGTACCGTGACGGTGTTGAGATAGAGTCTTTGCCCGACTGTAGCGTGAGATATGTTAGGTAAAACCCATTTACATATTTCTCCTGTACTGGCCACCGACAGCAAATAGCGCATCAGTGATCTGTCCCAGCGAACAAACTTTGGTGGCCTCCATAATGTGGGCAAACATATTCTGGTTTTGAACTGCTGCCAGTTGGATAGCTTTCAAGTGGTGCTCTGCTTCCGCCTTATGCGATTTTTTCAGATTATCAAGCATCGCTATCTGATATTCTTTTTCTTCAGAAGTTGCGCGGATCACTTCTTTGGGGAGAATGGTCGGCGAACCTTTTGAAGAGAGAAAAGTATTGACCCCGATAATCGGAAATTGCCCGTTGTGTTTCAGCGTTTCGTAATAAAGACTCTCTTCCTGAATTTTACTGCGTTGGTACATCGTTTCCATCGCGCCGAGCACACCACCGCGCTCTGTGATGCTATCGAATTCTGAAAGTACTGCAGCCTCCACAAGGTCTGTCAACTCCTCAATGATAAACGAACCCTGCATCGGATTTTCGTTTTTCGCAAGTCCGAGTTCTTTATTGATGATAAGTTGAATAGCCATCGCTCTTCTCACACTCTCTTCGGTAGGTGTTGTAATGGCTTCATCGTATGCATTTGTGTGGAGTGAATTGCAATTGTCATAAATGGCATATAATGCCTGCAGTGTGGTGCGGATATCATTGAAATCTATCTCTTGTGAATGTAGCGAGCGCCCGATGGTCTGAATATGGTATTTCAGCATTTGTGCACGCGGGTTGGCTCCATATTTTTTTGCAAGTGCTTTTGCCCATATACGGCGTGCTACACGGCCTATCACCGCATACTCAGGATCAATGCCATTGCTGAAGAAAAACGAAAGGTTCGGGCCAAAATCGTTAATGTCCATGCCGCGACTGAGATAGTACTCAACATAGGTAAAGCCATTGGCAAGAGTGAAAGCGAGCTGTGTAATAGGATTAGCTCCCGCTTCTGCGATATGATAACCGCTGATCGAAACTGAATAAAAATTCCTTATTTTTTGCTGAATAAAATATTCCTGCACATCGCCCATCAGTCGCAGCGCAAATTCGGTAGAGAAGATACAGGTATTCTGCGCCTGGTCTTCTTTTAAAATATCTGCCTGTACGGTGCCGCGCACAGTGCTGATGGTATCAGATTTGATTTTTTCATAGATATTTTTCTCCAGCACTTCATCGCCGGTGATGCCGAGCAATAGCAATCCTAATCCATTATTTCCCTTTGGTAATTCTCCTTGGTAGCGAGGACGAGCCAAGCCCTTGTCATCCCATTTTTTCTTCAGTTTTTTTTCCACTTCATTTTCAAGCCCGTTTGCGCGGATATAGATCTCGCATTGTTGATCTACTGCAGCGTTCATAAAAAAGCCGAGCAGCATAGGAGCAGGGCCGTTAATGGTCATAGATACCGATGTTTTTGTATCGGTAAGTTGGAATCCGGAATAGAGTTTTTTCGCATCGTCGAGGCAGCAGATGCTGACACCCGAGTTGCCAACTTTTCCATATATATCAGGCCGATGGGCGGGGTCATTGCCATACAGCGTCACTGAGTCAAATGCAGTGGAAAGGCGCTTGGCATCCATACCGAGACTTACATAATGGAATCGGCGATTGGTGCGTTCAGGCCCGCCTTCGCCCGCAAACATCCGTGTAGGGTCTTCTCCTTCGCGTTTAAACGGATAGATACCGGCGGTATAGGGAAATTCCCCCGGTACATTTTCCTGCAGCGACCAGCGAAGAATTTCTCCCCAGTTTTTATATCCCGGCATGGCCACTTTCGAAATGATTGTATGAGAAAGCGTTTCGGATTGAGCAGCGATACGGATATCATTGCCTCTTACTTTGAAAATGTATTCTGCCTCGCTGTATTTTTTTTTCTTCGCCTCCCACTCTTCGATCAGTTGCCGGTTGTGCGGATCGAAATCAAGACGGAGACGGTCAAACGTTGATTTGAGCATCTTCAGCGCAATAGTTCCGTCCGAGTCTGCGGGAGCAGCACTTTCTTCGATCATGCGGATGCTGCGATCGAGTGCAAATAATTTTTCTGCCACCTCCGACTGACGGCGTGCCCACTCATCGTAAGCGCGGTTGTTTTCAGCGATCTCGCTGAGGTAGCGGGTGCGGTGCGGAGGAATGATGAAGACCTTTCGACTTATTTCACCGCTGAGGTTAAAATGTGAGGTTAGCCCACATGGTATCCGCTGCTCTATCTTGTCAATCAGAAGTTGGTACAGAAGGTTAGTGCCGGGGTCGTTGAACTGTGAAGCAATTGTTCCAACCACCGGCAGGCTTTCATCGTCAGCATCCCAGAGCTGATGATTGCGCTTGTATTGTTTGCGCACATCGCGCAGTGCATCCTGCGCTCCACGTTTGTCAAATTTATTGATGGCAACTACATCGGCAAAATCGAGCATATCAATCTTTTCGAGTTGTGTCGCCGCACCAAATTCGGGTGTCATAATATAGAGTGCCACATCGCTGTGATCCATGATCTCGGTATCGCTTTGCCCGATGCCAGATGTTTCGAGAATGATCAGGTCAAATTTTGCTGCTTTGAGGATATCAACCGCTTCCGACACATGTTTACTCAAAGCTAAGTTGCTCTGCCGTGTGGCAAGTGAGCGCATATATACACGGTCACTTCCGATGGCATTCATACGGATGCGGTCGCCCAACAGTGCGCCACCTGTTTTTCGCTTGGAAGGATCAACAGAAATAATACCGATATTTTTTTCAGGGAAATCAAGAAGAAAACGGCGCACTAATTCGTCCACCATCGAAGATTTTCCTGCCCCTCCCGTTCCTGTGATGCCCAGCACAGGAACGCTGATCTTTGAAGCAATAGCACTGATACGATCTAGTTCGTCCTTGTGTTGTTCCGGAAAATTCTCTGCCGCAGAAATTAGTCGCGCAATCGTCATCGGATTTTTTTCGGAAAGCATAGATGTCTCCCCGTGTAGTACAATGCCGGTCGGAAAATCACTTTTTTCTACCAGATCATTGATCATACCCTGTAGCCCAAGAGCACGCCCATCATCGGGATGATAGATTCGCGCAATGCCGTATTGATGCAACTCCTCCATTTCTTCCGGAAGAATAGTTCCACCGCCACCGCCAAAAATTTTAATATGGCCGGCTCCCTTTTTTTTCAGCAGGTCATACATATATTTAAAGTACTCTGTGTGTCCTCCTTGGTAGCTGGTTATTGCGATGGCCTGCGCATCTTCCTGGATCGCACAGTTCACCACTTCTTCTACCGAGCGGTCGTGTCCGAGGTGGATCACTTCGCAACCCGTTGACTGAATGATACGGCGCATTATATTGATCGCAGCATCGTGCCCATCAAAGAGGGAAGCAGCCGTTACAATACGAATCTTGTTTTTTGGTGAATAGGGTGGGGTAGCCTGCATGAAAATAAAATATACCTGTAATATTACCGGTCAAAGGTAAAAAAGATGCGCGCATAAAGAGTTGCCGGATCATTTCCCGCAATAAAAACTCATGTAATAAAGAGAGCATTGATGCACTGTTTCATTTCGATATTTGCGCAATGAACGCTGTAAAAATTATTTCTGTGATCTTGCTGGCGGGTTGCTGTAGCCTTTTTCCATCGAAACTCAGTGCCTGGGGGAAAATAGGCCATCGCATTGTGGCGGGAATTGCAGAAGATCATCTTGCGCCAGGAGTAGCCGACTCTGTGCAGTTGTACCTCGGTGATATGACTATGAAAGAAGCTGCTACGTGGATGGATGAAGTGAGGAGCGATACTGCCTATAATTATCTGAAACCGATGCACTACATCAATGTTGAGAAAGGGGAGTTGTATGTGCGGACTTTCGGCCCTAATATCCTGAATGAATTGTATCAGAGTTTTAAAATACTCTGCCACCGCAGCGAATTTTCAAAGGAAGAAGTTTTTATGGCGATGAAAAAGGTCATTCACCTTGCCGGAGACCTCGGACAACCACTACATGTTGGGTATGGAGAAGATCGCGGCGGCAACCTTGTGGAGGTAACTTTTATTGATAAAAAATCCAATCTGCACAAAGTGTGGGATTCTGACATCATTGAGAGACAAGCGGTCACCCAATCTCAATGCACAGAACTAATGAACAACTGGTCAAAAAGAAAAATTCACCGCTGTAAAAAAATCAATTTTGAAAAATGGATGAGCGATTCGAGAAGTTGGCTGCCGCTTATCTATCAGTTTGACAACGCAACCATTGATCAGAAGTACGTGGATAAAGTTACACCGGTGCTGGAGAGGCAACTGATTGTTTCCGGGCTGAGGCTGTCTGCATTGCTGAACACAGTTTTTGCTTGAGGTATGCATTTTCGCTTCTGATATTTTACCTCCACACCTCTTAAAGGGAACCTGCCGGAACCCGGAAAAGTGTCGCCGATGTGCATGAAAAAAATAATCGAACCGGTAAATTTTTTTACGGTATCCTTCGTATGTAATTCAACTTGATGTGAAATAAATTCACTGACTTAGGCCAGGGATTTATGTAGTTTTCCTGAAAAGCCCGTTACATTTTCCATCATATTTTTTTTGCTGGGTTTATCGCGGGCGAGTAGGGAGGAATAAAGAGGAGGTAAATTTCTCCAGGAATAACTAATTTTGGGATTTGTGAAAAAAGCACTGTTATCAAGTAATACTATTTTTATCCATAAATAGCCCAATACAAATCTCTGAAGCGTTGTGTTATTGCGGTATTGGTGGAAAATATCGAACTATTTTAAAAATAGAAAGGTATAACGCAAGTAGTAGAGAAGACGTCAATAATATAGCCCACGGCTTTTCTATTCGGTGTGTGCACAATTGAGGACTTCTAAATAATTCATCGTTTCAATAATGATTCAGAAAGAATGATCAGTAAAAAAATCTTTTACTACTTGGTTAGTAAAGACTTTTCGTTTTGCCAGATACCCTAACTTAGTTGGGATTGGTGATGGGGTAGCGGACGATCACGATACCCGAACCACCATTGCCCGCGGCGTAAGGGCTCTTGCTTGCACCACCACCTGATCCGGTATTAGCAGCTCCCGCTTCAGGAGAAGAGTTCTGATTTCCCGCACTACCACCACCGCCAGAACCACCACTTCCGGGGGTTGCATTTTCCCAACTGCATGCCCCTCCACCTCCTGCACGTGTTATACTTACTCCGGTGATGGATGAGGCTCTTCCGGAGCCTCCATTTCCACCTACCCCGCCAGCGCCAGAGCTACCGGCTGATGCAGCACCACCGCCGCCGCCGCCGCCCGATCCTGATAATGCATTGCCTCCACCGTAACCCTGACCTGCAGTTCCTGCGGCACCAAAGGGAGCGGAAGCACCTGCGCCATTACCAGTGTATGTGTCTCCACCACCTCCAGAACCGCCGGTATTCGCAATCAATCCACTGCCGCAGCCACCGCCACCACCCAATGCAGTAATAGATCCAAATACAGAATTGGAACCATTCGCTCCTCTGCCTATCGAGCTATTCGGTTGTCCTGCTCCTCCATCTCCCACCACTACCGTATAAGAACCTATGGCAACAGAAAGTGGGCTTTCTGCAGCGGCTCCTCCGCCAGAAGTTTCTCCGGGAACAGAACAACGATAACCGCCGGCACCACCACCGCCAGAACCATTCTGGCTGTGAGTAGCGCCGCCACCGCCGCCACCACCGCCAATGACAAGGTATTGTACTGTTGTCTCTGTACCGGTAGCGGTTACATTGAAACTATGAGTTCCGACTGAAGTAAAACTGTGGACACGATAAGTTACACCATCAACATCTATATCGGAAATATTTCCACCGGTGGCTACTACCGACCCCCATGTATTAACTGCAAGGCTTTGAGATACAGAGCCGCATGGATTGGAAGCTACGACAGAAACATTTCCTGATGTGTTGCCAACTGTTACTGTGATTGAATTAGTACCGGCACCATCTGTTATGTTCCAACCGGAAGGCAGAGTCCAAGAATATGATGTAGCGTTGGTTACTGGAGAGATGCTGTAAACCTGGCCGGCAGCACCAGCCAAAACTTCATCGGAACCACTGATTGAACCGGGTGTGTCAAGTGCCGCAAATACTGCGATTGATAATGTTCTCATTGTACTTCCGCAGGCATTAAATCCTGTGATAGCGTAATCCGCAATACCTGTTGCAGCAGTGGGAGTGCCACTGAGTTGGCCGGTAGATGTGTTCAGACTGACTCCGTCTGGCAATGAAGGAGATACCGAGTAGGTGGAAGGTGTGCCGCTATTGGTGCTCGGATTATTCACAGTAATGGCTTCGCCCACACAATAGTCGAGCGGGCCGTTGTAGTCGTAGGTGAGACCGGTGGGAGCAGGGGGAGTACAGGTTCCACAGAGCTCATACCAGTTGGTACCATTGTAAACATTGGTGCAATGTGTTGATAAGTTGAAGATCGTAAGACCTTCCGCCGGAGATAATATGGCATCCCGTTGTTGGGTGGTAAGTCGCGGAGGAAGAAGTCCTTTTGATGAAGACTGAAGGTCGAGAATAGAAGAAACAGCAGGAGTCGGCTCTACGGACTCTGAAATGACCGCCTGACCAAAAATTGGTGCTGTAAAAGCGCAAATAAACAGAGATAAAAACAGAACAAGTTTTTTCATGATAGAATTTGTTGGGGGAAAGGTAAGTAAACTTTTTCTCTCCATTCGGCAATGTATGGGCGCAGATTAATTTTCGGATACAACATTCCGGTAAAATGGAAGATCATGTTAATTTTGAACACTTACCCGTTTTTATTTCATAATTTCGTTTCGTGCTAAACATACAGGAAATAAATAATCCACAGTTCATTGCTTGAGTATTAATCCAATAAATAAATTATCTGAATGAAAATCATTATTTCACTTTTTACCGGCGTGTTTGTCACGTCTGTAGTATTTTCACAGGCAGACCTTGACAAGCCTTTACGGCTGACAGGTACCGGCGCTGATGCGAAGATCGAAGGAATCAAGGATATTTCCCAACCACAGGATGCGGTGAGTGCAGAGGCAGTTCAGAAAAGCAGCCTCGTGTTTGACGGCAGTGCCTCAGGAGCCGCCGATGCTTATACCGCCACCCTTGTGCCCACCCCCGCATCGTTGACTCCGGGGATCCTCGTCATGTTTGTCGCTACTGCAAATAATACCGGTGCCGCTACCATCAATGTGAACGGACTGGGTGCCATTGCCCTGAAGAAAGATGTTTCTGCCGATCTCGAAGCTGACGATATCAAAGCGGGACAAATCATTTCTGCTATCTATGACGGCACCAACTTTCAGGTGTTGAGCCGCTCTGAGGGATCGGGTGGAGGTGCCGGAGCAATGGATTATACACACTTGTATCTCGACACCTTTCACTGAGTTAGATAGGCATTTGTGAAATTAAATATTTAAATTCAATTCCATCGAATAAATTAAATTAAGAACATGAAAAATTCATTTATCTTTTTGACATTCTGCTTTATTGCGATTCTTTTTTTGACGAAAGATAACCAAGCCGGTGCGCAGAGTCTTCAGTTCAATGCGGTAAACACGTTTCAATACAGCCTTAGTGGCTTTGGAAATGCGAGCTCCACATATACCGTTCCTGCCGGAAAAGTAGCAAAAGTGGTGGATGCGGCTGGTACTAATTTTTGTTTTCAAATAGGTACTAATAGTAGTGGTTACGGTAGTGCGAAATTTGTTCTGAATGGATTTGAAATTCCTTCGCTGGCTAATTCGCTTTGTTCGGGCAGCACAAACAATACACTTTATAAGGTTCCGCTGGATCAATGGATGAAAGCCGGTGATACCTTTCAGATGAAATTGCCAAACTTTGGAGGCTGGGGGAGTCCCAGCGCCCCAAGTGCTTCTTATCTATTGACTGTACTCGAGTACAATATAGTGCCGTAGCGGGGCGAGATCAAAACGGGGTTTACTTGCGTTGTATGTTGGTGTTAAAACTCCGGCGAATACCGATACCTGCGCAAGTCTATGAGCTATGGTGCATTCGCTGGTATTTTTTATTTCTGAATTTAATTCTTGATAAGAATTTACCGTAGAATACTCAATTTTTTTACATGGATAAGGCCGTTCAGGTCGTTAATGCGCAATAGATATATACCCTCCGGCAAGCTGGATAAATCAAGCATCTGCTCATCTGCAAAATAAATTGCCCTCTCAATCCATCGCCCTTGTATATCAAGAACGCTTAGCTGGACACTGCGACAGGAAGATTTTACATGAACAATTCCGGATGAAGGATTAGGCCAAATTTGCACATCAGAAACTCCCGACAATGTATTCACTTTTTCCGGTACGATGAATTCAAATGCTCCGATATCTATGTTTCCATCATAAGGCCGGGAAAGCAGCGGTTCTTCATAAGATTGGTACATATTGGAGGGAGACAGGGAAAAACCGGTGTTGGTGGTGCCGGCATTCCCACCTTGGTCAATGATTTCTGTTGCAGAAGAATTCAAAGTGAAATCATTGTTGTTAGGATTGGTAAAACCGCTCCACGGGTAGTTGGCGAGCAACGCATTGTACTGATTGTCCATATTTGAGGGGATATTCCCGGTAATCAACTGTGTATTTGCTCCGGGAACAGAAACAAAAAGATTATTCCATACTTTGAATGTATTGATTCCGGATGCGGGCACCACATTGAAATACGCGATATTCCCGCTAAACTGGTTGATCACGGTATTATTGATAAAGTAAAAATCTTCCAGCGCATTGATGGCCGTATCCCAACCAACAATGCCGTGATTGGCTCCAGATGTGCCCTGAATGATTATGTTGCCAATAAGGACATTCAGCCCGCCTTGCGCAATATTGATCTCCCAGCTTCCGTATCCTTCCGCTTCGTCTATCATGTTGTAAAGAATAAAACTGCGCTGTGCCCGCGACTTTATCGAATTGGCTTGACCACGCGGATCGTGCAGGTAGCAATTGGTGATGACAAGGGTATCAGTACTCGCACCGATGTAGAGATGGTGCTCATATCCCGAATAATCCGGATCATTGGGCAACTGATAACCATTCTGTGAAAACTCACATTGTTCAATGATGACATTGCTGTCAGTTACACTTCCATGTCCTTCGAGAATACCGTTTTGGCAATGGATGAAAAGACAGCTCTTCACAGTGAGGTTGCGAGCCTGGAACCGGATACCTGCGCCATTGGCTCCATTGGCATCCGATATCTGCGCCCCTTCAAATACGATGTTTTCGATGTAAATATCATCACACAGTCCCGGTGACTCGAAGACAAAAATTCCCTTTCCATTGGGAATATCGCCGCTGCAGCGAAGCACGGTTCTGTCATTGCCAATGCCCAATCCGATAAATCTCAGGTTACTCTTAGTCCACTTGACGGCATCGTTCAGATAAATGCCGCCATCTATGAAGACCGTGTCGCCGTCCTGTACAAGGTTTTTTACCTGACTGGGAAGGGTGTAGGATTGTCCGGAGCCTATATGCCATAGAGTGGCGCGGCAAAAGAAAGTTGTCAGAATTGCAAGACAGGTGATAAAGAGTTTTTTGCTCATGGCAGGGCAATCTAAAAAGAAAAAATTGGTTGCCTGCTTTTGTCCTTTCGGAAGATTTACAGATTTTTTGAATCGAGTGCTGATAACACTAAGGAGAGTGATTTTATGAGTGCTGTTGGAAAATTTGAATTACCTGAAAAGTTGGATATTTAACCTCAATGTCGTCAGCGTTCCCTTTTTCACGCAGTTTCCAGCGTACTACTACGATCCCGCAAAAGGTGCTCCGAACACACCAACTGCCAGCTCCACCAGAATCAGAAAGAAAGCCAACAGAACAGCTCCACAGATGAGGAGCCTGTTTCTGACATTTTTCACTTTTCCCAAAACAAACTCACATAATAGACCGGTTCCAGTCAATAGAAGTCCCATTATCATGAAGTCTCCTGCTTTCCAGTCAACCTCGTTGGTAAACTGCATGGCGATGAGCGGTATCAGCAGCAGAGATAATGCTGACAGGAGGAGGATGGTTAAGCGTTTGTTTTTCATTCATGTCTTTTTAATTCCTAACCCGGTTGTGCAATCACTTAATATATTAACAAGTTGTGTGTCTCCCTATCAGCGACAGTTTCCATATCAACAGACAAACACGACTTCATCGTTCATTTACTTGTTGACACTTTCCATAGGACACATCTCAAATATTTGTTTTCATCCTGGTAAAGCATAAAGCCCTAAATTTGGACTAAAATATTTGGCAATTGGAACCAGCAATTAAAAATAACAATAAAAAGACCACCGCACCAATTCTTAGGTTGACACGACCGAAAAAACTAATTGCATTTGGCTGGTATGGAGGCAAGTTTTCACATCTTGACTGGCTTTTGCCATTATTGCCAGACTGTTTACATTATTGTGAACCCTTTGCTGGTTCGGGTGCTATATTACTTAACAGAGACCCTTCATCTGTGGAGACCTATAATGACATTGACGGAGAAGTAGTAAATTTTTTCAAAGTATTAAGAGATGAAAAAGAAAAACTAATTGAGCAAATTGCATTGACACCATTTTCAAGAGAGGAATTTGCAATCGCTTGTGAATTAGACCCCGATTTGTCACAAGTAGAAAGAGCAAGACGTTTTTATATAAGAGCAAGACAAGTTAGAACAGGTCTTGCCCAAACAGCATCAATTGGAAGATGGGCTAATTGTAAAAATACAAGCCGCTCTGGAATGAGTGGTGTTGTTAGCCGTTGGTTAGGCGGCGTTGAGCAGCTTGACTTTATTGCTGAAAGACTTCTACGAGTGCAAATTGAGAATAGACCAGCGATTGATATAATTAAATTGTATGATAGTAAAGGAACATTATTTTACTGCGACCCACCTTATATTCACGAAACCAGGGGAGACACAAAAGCCTATGGTTTTGAAATGAATGATAATCATCATCGGGAATTAGCAAAGGCTTTAAACTCCATTGAGGGATTGGCAGCGATTTCTAACTATGAATGTGAATTAATGGAAGAAATATATCCATCAAAAAGATGGAAAAAAGTTTTTAGTCCTGAAAAAACAATACATTCAACAAAAGATACAAGGCAGGAAGTGCTTTGGATTAATTATGATATACAAAAAGTATCAAAGATTTATTCCCTTTTTTAAATGAGCAAAACATCACCTGCCGAAATTTTAGAAGAATATTATCAACTTGCACTAAAAAACATTGGGAGTAATTCAATAAAATCTGACGATCTAAGAGAACAGGTTGAGTTTATTTGTCGCTGTAATGCAAACAAAGCACCTATCCGCTTCCTCATGTCATGCTTACTTGCAAAAATTGACGATCCAAAAGTTGATATAAGAAAACCATACACTGAAATTGATGGAAAGAATACTTATTCTGGTAGATTCTACGATGAACGTTATATTGAGGCAATGGTTCACAAATACAAATTACCCTGCAATCCGACAACAGCCTATTTAACGCCTGCATTCAGAAATCTTGACCGAGTTCTTACAACAGACCTTGCACTTGTTGGCAGACCAAGAGAAGTATATGAATACGCTATAAAAATTCTTGACGCTGTTCATGGTAAAAAAGAAACCCCTCAAAACTTATTACAAGAAATAATTCGCCTTTTACTTATCATAAAGGCAGAGGACGAAAACCGCATGAAACAACTTCTTGCAGACTTAAAACAGGCTGATGATGTTTTACCTCTTTCATCTGAAGAAATAGTTACACTA
>JADLBA010000119.1 GCA_020848015.1 Crocinitomicaceae bacterium
ATATTTTCACCCAACACCAGCCGCTCCTTTACCTGGTCATAAACCCCATAATACTTCAGTGCCTCCTCAGCCCTTCTTCCATAAGGGGCGTGTTGTGGATTAGCAATCGCAATTTTTTTTATCCCTGGCTGGAGTAATGTTTTGATTCCTTCCTTTGAAGGATCAATTTTTTTACTCCATATCACTACCCTCCCCACCCCATAAGTGTGAACCTCTGAAAGCGCAAACCCCTTTTCTCTCAGATTTTCCGGGAAGGAGATATCAGCAGAAAAAAACAGGTCGAAAGGAGCACCGTTCGAAATCTGTTCAAATAGTTTTCCGGATGCACTATAGGTTACTCCCACAGCACCTTTATGAGATAAATTAAATACCTTGATGACAGAGTCCAAGGCAAACTTCATATCTGAAGCTGCGGCGATCAGTATTTTTTCATTTTGCTGTGCGCGAATATCTGCCGCAAAAAATAATATCGCCACTACCAACCAATACCTTCTTTTTCTCATCTCATGCTTTTATTACATCACTGAAAAATCATTTCGCAATATTCTACAATAACAAACAGGTATCTTCAAAAATTCAGTATCTACTGCTCGCCCTTACCCTCATGCTGTTTCCATGGAATACTTAATAATTTTTTACCCAGAAAAATATTTTTTTATCAAATGCGATATGTAAGATCAGATATATCGAAAATTAACAGGCGAATATATACAAATCACTCTTATAAATAATTTAAAGACGAAGAAATAAATCCATCAGATCATATCGAGAAGCTTGTGCTCTTTTACTACTACCGCATCAATTTTGTCCATCAACTTTTGATAGAGCTTCACCACTTTCTTCCCTGCTTCAGTGAGTTCTGATCCTCCTCCATGCGGGCCTCCCTTTACAGGAATAACATACGGAACACTTCCCATCCTGTTCATTTCGTCAATCATTACCCAGGCTTTTTTATATGACATTCCCATTGTCCGGGCAGCCTGAGAAATTGATCCTGATTCTTCAATCAGTTCGAGCAATTCTATCCTGCCAGGTCCAAGGAACTTCATTCCGTCGGAGAAAACCCAACAGCGAACCCTGATTTCATTCTTATTCTTTTTCATAGGGTGAAGATACTTATATAGGCAAAGTATCGGTGTTTTATTGACAAAAAAGAAAGGATTAAACAGCGATTGTCGAAGTTTAAAGTGGATAAGTCAAAAAAGGCGCATTTGAAATGCGCCTGAAAAATAAGGAATATTGATTAGTTACTAATTCTTGCGGTGCTTCAGTGCATCGGCTACTTCGGGGACATAGTGCCCACGTCCGCCCGCACGCTCGTCGTTGAATGTAACAGGAATTCTGTCTGTATTAGTCAGTTCCTCCCACGTCAGGTGTTGTTTTCCATCATCCCGTTTTTCCATAGTAATACAATTTTCTACAGGGCAAACGAGAGAGCATAGATTACAACCCACACAGTTCTCCTCAATAATAGAAGGGATGCGGTTAGTCTGGTCACCTGAAATCGAAATAGCCTGGTGTGCAGTATCATCACAGGCAATATAACAAAGCTGGCAACCGATGCATTTATCCTTATTGATTGAAGCGACCACCTTATGCTTTAGGTTGAGTTCTTTCCACTCTACCACATTTGGCAATGCCAAACCGGCAAAATCATAAATCGTTTTATATCCGCGTTCATCCATAAAACGGCGGAGGCCATTGTCCATTTCACGCACAATTCCGAATCCGTAGTGCATTGCAGCAGTACAAACCTGAACTGAAGTTGCTCCGAGTAGGATAAACTCAACGACATCTCTCCAGGTTTCAATTCCACCGATTCCGCTGATGGGGGTTCCGGCAATCTGTGGATGCTGTCCTAGTTGGCGCAGCATATTCAGTGCAATCGGCTTCACCGCCGGGCCACAATAACCGCCATTGGAACCTTTGCCATCTACAACAGGATACGGAGCATAGGTATCGAGGTCAATTCCGATAATAGACTTGATTGTATTGATCAGGGACAATGCATTTGTTCCTCCTTCCACTGCTGCTAAACCCGGTGATTCAATGTGGGTGATGTTTGGGCTTAGTTTAGTAATCACCGGAATATTGGCGGCGGCCATTACCCACTCCACAATCGTTTTCAGAACAGTGGGTTCCTGACCAACTGCAGACCCCATTCCCCGTTCACACATTCCGTGCGGGCAGCCAAAGTTCAACTCAATACCATCCGCACCTGCATTTTCCACATCCTTGATAATCTGCTCCCATTCTTTGCGGCTTTCGACCATGAGCGATGCGATAACCGCGTGGTTAGGAAAATATTTTTTTACTTCTTCGATTTCTCTCAGGTTATCGGCCAAAGGGCGGTCGGTGATCAGTTCAATATTATTGAACCCCGATATACGAGTATCGCGATAATTCATTCCGCCATAGCGGCTAGACACGTTGATAACGGGTACACCGAGGGTTTTCCAGACAGCACCTCCCCATCCGGCATCAAATGCCTTCATGATCTGGTAACCAGAATTAGTAGGCGGTGCAGATGCAAGCCAAAATGGATTGGGAGATTTTATTCCCGCGAAATTGATGGATAAGTCTGCCATTATTTTCTTTATTAAATGCTTTTTTATGAGTTAATACAATTAAGCGTGGAGAAATTTATGGATTCCTTTTGCGGCCTGCTTGCCTTCGTATGCACAGTTAACCACTTCCGTGCCTCCATTCACCGCATCACCACCCGCAAAATATTTCGGATTACCGGTTTGATAGGTTTCCATGTTTACTACAATGCGCTTGGAGGAGTCGAGCTGAAGTCCAGGTATCTTTTGAAACAATGAACCCATCTTCGCTTGACCGGTAGCCTTGATTACCATATCGCAGGAGATTTCAAATTCAGAACCGGCCACTTCGACAAGCTTGCCGTTTTCAATTGCCGTTCTAACAAACTTCACTCCTTTCACTTTCCCGTTGCCTGTGATCTCTTTCGGACTTGCGTTGAATATGCTCTGAACACCTGCACTGATAGCAAGGTCGTATTCAAAATAATACGCTCCCATATCTTCCTTTGAGCGCCGGTAAACAAGGTGAACCGTTTCTACTCCCATCCGTGCTGACTCTGAAGCTGCGTCCATTGCAGTATTACCCCCACCCAAAACAATCACAGAACCCGGAAGCTTCATCGTGTGTTTTGCAAAACGCAGTTCATTGACAAATTCAACCGCACCAACTACTTCGGGCAGGTCTTCCCCTTTGATATTCAGTGAGGCTGTTGGACCAATACCCACGCCAAGGAAAACAGCATCGTATTTTGATTCAATGTCTTTCAATTGCTCTTCGGAGGTAACAGGTGTTAAATAGTGGATTTTAAACCCGAGTTGTTCCTGCAGGTAGGCGACCTCATCCAATGCTTCTTCATTGGTAATTTTGTAAGGAGCGGTACCATGAGCCGTGAGTCCCGAAGGGCGCTCCTTAGCTTCAAATATCACTACATCATAACCAAGCGTTGACAATTCACATGCACAGGCAAGGCCAGATGGGCCGGCACCAATCACCGCCACCGATTTTCCATTTGGAGTACCCTTAGAAAAAAGTTTTGTTCGCGAAGAGATGGCTTTATTTGTAGCAAAATTCTGCAATCGTCCGATCTCAATCGGTTTCCCATTTTCATTATTGAAGACGCACGCACCCTCACACAATACCTGTGTCGGGCATACCTTTCCACAGGCATTTCCCATCCAGTTCATATCGTAGATCGTCTCCGCAGAACCTGTCACATTACCAGTATGAATCTGCTTGATAAAAAGCGGAATATCAATATGGGTGGGGCAGGCGTGCATACACGGCGCATCAAAACAAAACAAGCAGCGGGAACTTTCAATAAAAGCTTCCGACTGCCTCATCAGGGGCTTTTTCTGCTTGAAGTTCTTATCGTAATCTTGCTCTGTTATCGGTCGTTTATATTCTGACATAAACTATTTTATTTAAAAATTAAATGATCCCACCAGAGTTTCCGGAGGGATTTAATATGAGTTCCTTTCAAGATAAATAAACAATTATAATTCTACCAATCGGCCATACGTTTCGGGGCGGCGGTCGCGGAAGAACTGCCAAGTGTTGCGCACCTCGTTAATTTTATGAAGATCAAAATCTGCGATCAGCAATTCATCGTTGTCTTCAGATGCCTGAGCGAAGATCTGGCCCCGCGGGTCAACAAAATAGGAAGTGCCATAGAATTTACCGAGGTTCCATGGCTTCTCAGTACCCACGCGGTTGATGCATCCCATGAAGTATCCGTTGGCCGCTGCATGAGCCGGTTGTTCTAATTTCCACAAGTACTGTGAAAGACCCGCAACGGTGGCCGATGGATTATAAACGATCTCTGCGCCGTTCAGGCCGAGAGCCCGCGCACCATCGGGGAAGTGACGGTCATAGCAGATATATACACCCACTTTTGCATAGCGCGTATCAAATACCGGATAGCCGAGATTACCGGGTTTGAAATAATATTTTTCCCAGAAGCCGGAGGTCTGAGGGATGTGATTCTTGCGGTACTTGCCTAAGTACGTTCCGTCTGCATCAATTACTGCGGCAGTGTTGTAGAGTACACCTTCCTGCTCTTTTTCATAGAGTGGAACAACAATTACCATATTATATTTTTTTGCGTATTGCTGCATGATTTCCGTGGTAGGGCCAGGAACAGTTTCAGCGGTGGCATACCATTTCGGGTCTTGGCTAGGGCAGAAATACGGGGTATTAAAGATTTCCTGGAGGCAAAGAATCTGCACTCCTTTTTTTCCTGCTTCCTCGATATAAGGAATATGCTTTTTCAGCATAGCATCGCATATCTCCTGAATAGTGCCTTCTCCTTCGGTTATCGGAAGACTCATTTGGATCAGTCCGGATTTTACCATTCTTGACATTTTTTTATCTCCTATTAGTTATAAATTTTATTTATTTTCAAAACGCATTGCTTTTTCGTAAAACCTCCAGAGCATTTTAGATTTTCAACATACTTTATCGCGGTGAATAAATTTTCCATAGCCCGGCTCAACGAGACATTTTTCTTTATCAATGGCAAGTTTACCACGTAAAATTACATTTTCTACTTTTCCTTTCAATTCCATTCCTTCATAACCAGAATAATCCGCATTCATGTGGTGTGTTTTTGCGCTAATCACGTGCTTTTTGTCTGGATCGAGAATAACAATATCAGCATCGGCACCAATCGCAATGGTACCTTTGCGCGGATACATTCCAAACAGTTTTGCTGCATTGGTGGAACTCAGTTCTACAAATTTGGGAAGTGATATCCTTCCTTTATTGACACCTTCGGAAAATAACAGTTCGACGCGATGTTCAATAGCAGGGTGGCCATTCGGGATTTTTGAAAAATCGTCTTTCCCCATCAACTTTTGTTCCCAGGTAAAAGGACAGTGATCAGTAGCGACCACATTCACCAGACCTTGGTTAATGCCGGCCCACAGAGCCTCCTGGTCTTTTTTCTCGCGGAGTGGGGGACTCATCACCCACTTCGCTCCCTCAAAATCTCTTTCATATAATGAAGCATCCAGCAGGAGATACTGGATACACGTCTCGACATTCACTTTCTGATTGCGAAGTGTAGCCTTGCGCACAGCATTCAGCGCGCCCTCACAGGTGAGGTGGACGATGTAGCCCTTGCAGCCGGTATAGTGCAACATATCAGCAAAACGGGCAGATGCTTCTGCTTCGGTAACTTCAGGCTGAGAGAGGTAATGATAGATTGGAGCGCGGTTGCCTGCAGCGCGATTCTGAGCGATCAGCGAGTCAATCATATCACCGTTGGTCGCGTGTACCGTAACCATCCCTCCGTTCTTTTTCACAACCTGCATCAGTTGTACCATCTGGCCGTCGTCAATCATCAATGCCCCTTTATAGGCCATGAATGTTTTAAAAGAAGTGATCCCTTCTTTCTCTATCATGTCTGTCACTTCCTTAGCAGTGCGATCGTTATAATCTGTGACCGCCATGTGATAACTATAATCGCCGACTGCTTTTCCCTCCGATTTTTTCTGCCAGGTTCTTAATGCATTGTATAATGTATCGCCCTGAGTTTGCAGTATAAAATCAATCACCATCGTAGTACCACCAAACAAAGCGGCACGTGTACCCGTCTCATAATTATCGCTTGAGAAAGTACCCATGAAGGGCATATCGAGGTGAACATGCGGATCAATACCGCCTGGAAAAACAATTTTTCCGGTAGCATCCAGCACTTCGTCTGCCTGAGTGTTCAGGCTTTTTCCAATAGCGACTATTTTTTCGCCTTCAATAAATACATCGGCTATAAAGTCTTCCGATGCGCTTACTACGTGACCGTTTTTAATCAGTATTGACATTTCGACTTTTTCTTTACTATGTGATTAATGTTTTGTAATGTTCTTTATTATTCTTCATCAGGACATAATAGATCACAAATGAAATAAGGAATCCTGAAAACCACGAAGTGGTATATAGAAAACTTAACTGAGGTACCCAGAAACCAATCAGGGCGACAACTACTCCGGAAACGAAAGCAATAATAGCAGACTTATTGAAACCACTGCCTCCGTAAGAAAAAATTCCCTTTTCCTCATAGAGTTCATCTAGTTTAAGATTCATTCCCCGAATAGTGAAGTAATCACAGATCATGATCCCTAACACAGGGCCGAGCAATCCACTGACGAAGATAAGCAAGTTACTGATTTCGTCCATTATCCACCAAGGACAAATAAGAATTCCAAACAGGCCGGTGATATAACCGCCGGTTTTAAAATCAATTTTTTTCGGGACAAGGTTCGAAAATGCATTAGCCGGCGCGATCACGTTTGCTGCGATATTCGTACTCAATGTAGCGATCAGCATAGCTATCTCTGCTGCGATCACCACGAGGGGGTGATCAAATTTTCCCATAAGAGCTACCGGATCCCAAGGAGCATCTTCTGCAATCAGAATATTATCAAAATTAATCATTGCTGCACAAGTAACGAAAACACCTACAAATGAATAGAGCAGCATCGTTGCGGGAAGTCCCAGAAATTGGCCAACCACCTGTGCTTTCTGGCTTTTTGCGTACCGTGTAATATCAGCAATGCTGAGCGACATTGTCGCCCAATACCCCACCATGATGGTCAGCCAGAGAATGTAATCCCAGATACGGGAAAGCCATCCGGGCTGTCTGGGTTGAGCAGGAAGAACGGTAATAACAGAAGATTGAATCGTTTTTCCATTGGCTTCTCCTCTGAAAGCAAGAGCCACCGCCTCCACTCTTTTATCGGATATCTTAAAATTGTTTTTCTCTATTGGAAGCCATTGCGCATCTGCTCCGGGACTTGCCTTTTCATCCAATGAAAACCAATATTCTTTTGCGCGTGAACCGCTGCCATACTTTTTTTCCATTGTTTGAATGCTCACCGAGGTACTGCCATCTTCCCCATAAACCAAGGATGCCGTTTTTTCAGCGAGGTGAGTACTCTGATCCAGTACTTTTGTAAAGCTCCCTGTTTCCACTGCTCCCCAAACGATCAGCAGGATGCCCATCACAATAAGAATCGGGGCAGAAAGCAACTCGAGCCATTTGATGCTCTCTGTTCCTTTCCACACAAAATACATATTGATCAGCCAGAAAATTCCAAAGCAGATGAATTTTCCAACAGACAAACCCATTTCACTTTCTCCTCCTGTCGCCGCAATAAAGATTTCATAAATAGCAAGACCGCCAATCCAGGTCTGCACTCCAAACCACCCGCAGGCGATCAGCCCTCGGAGCATTGAAGCGATATGAATGCCATTGATGCCAAACGATGACCGGCCAAGCACGGGAAAAGGTATGCCGTATTTTACCCCGGCATGTCCATTCAATGCCATTGGAACAGTAACAATGATATTGGCAAGTGTGATGATCGCCAGTGTTTCCACCCAGTTCATTCCGCCACGCATCATATAAGAAGCGAGCAGGTAGGTAGGAATACAAACTGCCATCCCGATCCACAGAGCAGTGAGTGAGGCAGTGTTCCAGGTGCGTTTCTCCGCCGGTACAGGTGCCAAGTCGGCACTGTACAGCGGCGATGACGAATGGTCTTCGTTCAGAGATACGAACTCTTTACTCACAAAGGGCAACAATGGTTAATGATAATACTCATCCGCTATTGAAATGACCTTGCTGATAATTTCAAGTCCTTCGTCTATCTGTTCTTCCGTCACGCACAGCGGTGGGGCAGTAAAAATCCAATTCCAGCGTACAAAGGTGTACATACCATTGGCACGTACCGCAGCAGCCATTTTATTTGTAATTTCCATATCAGCGGGCTTCGCATTCCAGGGAGTGATCGGTTCTTTTGTCTCGCGATTCTTCACGAGTTCTATGCAGCCAAGCAAACCTGTATTGCGGAAATCGCCGATAGACGGGTGTTTCTCTTTCAGTTTTTCAACCTGTGCTTCGATGTATTTGCCCATACGTGCAGCATTTTCCACCATACCTTCGTCTTGAAGGATACGGATATTTTCAATTGCAGCAGCACATGAAGAGGCATGGGCTGAATAAGTAAGCCCGATCGCCATAAAGGTATTATCAAAATGTTTTGCAATGGTATCGGTCACCACTACCATACCTAGAGGAAGATAGCCGGAGGTCAGTCCTTTTGCTCCACACATAATATCAGGTGTAACCCCGTGGTGTTCGATGGCAAACATTTTACCAGTACGGCCAAATCCGCTCATCGTCTCGTCATCAATCATCAGAATGCCGTACTTGTCGCATATTTCGCGAACTTTTTTCAGGTAAAAAGGAGGATATTTAATACATCCCGACGAGCCTGATTCGCCTTCAAATAAAATTGCGGCAATCGTATCAGGGCTCTCATACTGGATCACCTGCTCGAGGTTGCGGATGGCCATTTCACCACATTCTTCAAAGGTGCGGGAATTCCATGGGCAGCGGTAGAAATACGGATTCTCTACGCGAACCACGTTCGGAATTTGTTGGGCATCCATAGGGAAACGGCGTGGGTCGCCGCTCAGCGAGATTGCTCCATAAGTACCGCCGTGGTATGAGCGGTACTGAGTAATGATCTTGTGGCGACCAGTATATAATCGCGCCAGCTTCACCGAGTTTTCAATCGCTTCAGATCCACCAAGTGTAAAGAATGATTTAGTGAGATTGCCCGGTGTGATTTCCGCCAGCTTTTTTCCCAATTGACCGCGTACATCAGTAGTCATACCCGGATGCACGTAAGCCACTTTTTCCATTTGTTTTACTACGGCCTGCGTAATGCGTTGGTCACCGTGACCGATGTTTGCATTCATCAGTTGTGAAGAAAAATCGAGGTAACGTTTTCCATCGGTGTCATAGAGATAAACTCCTTTTGCATAATCCACGTGGATGGGATTTAGCCCTGCCTGCTTAGACCAGGAAAAAAGGGTATAATCAAGGCTGTCCTGGACAGCGGTGTCTTTTTCTTTTGTCAGTGTGCTCATTTTTTTATTTCGTTTGCGCCCTTATGGGATAAAGTAAAACAAGAAGTCCACAAGGAAAAGTATTCTTAATGGACTTCATTATTAAATAATATTATTAGCTCATCCAATTGATTTTTGCTTCGGGGTTCCATTTCACGGAAGTCTTTTTACTCTGTGTCCAGAACTCTATCGAACTCTTTCCTGTGATATCGCAAGTACCGAATTTGGAGTCGTTCCATCCGCCAAATGGAAAAGGCTCGCGGGGAACAGGAACGCCAACGTTTACACCTATCATTCCGGCACTGGCGCGCTCCATCACCTCTTTAGCTACACCACCACTTTGGGTGAATACAGCGGCAGCGTTTCCGTATGGATTGGCATTTTCAATTTCGATTGCCTGATCGAGGTCTTTAGCACGGATGATTGAGATAACTGGTCCAAATACTTCTTCTTTTGCGATTCGCATATCAGGAGTTACATTATCAATGATGGTCGGACCTACATAGAATCCGCCTTCTTTATTGGCTACCACAGTATTTCTACCATCCACCAGCACTTTGGCTCCGGCCTTTTCAGCCTCATTAATAAAACCTTCAATACGTTCTTTGGCTTCTTTGCTGATGACCGATCCAAGGTTTTGGCCTGGAACGAGTTTGTGCGCTTCCTCGCACATACGGTCAATGATGTGTTGAACCTTGTCCACACCAACCATTACAGCGGCAGCCATACAACGCTGACCAGCACAGCCCGCCATTGAAGCGACCACATTGGAAGCAGTCATTTCAGGATGTGCATCGGGCAACACAATCAGGTGATTTTTTGCACCTCCAAGTGCTACACAACGCTTGAGGTGGGAGGTAGCGCGCACATACACTAATTTGGCTACTTTGGTAGAACCCACAAATGAAACCGCTTTGATGTCCGGATGATCACATATACCTTCAACAATCTCGCGCCCTCCATTAATAACGCTGAATACTCCGTCAGGAAGTCCCGCTTCCTTGAGTAGTTCAGCAATCTTGAGAGAACTCAAAGGCACCACTTCAGAAGGCTTCAGAATCACGCAATTTCCAAGTACCAATGCATTCGGGACAGTCCAGTTGGGCACCATATTCGGAAAATTAAACGGAGCGATAGAAGCTACTACACCGAGAGGTTTGCGCTCAATGCGGCATTCGACGCCTTTGCTTACTTCCTGCACTTCGTGGCTGACAATCTGCGGCATGGAGCAGGCGAACTCACAAAGTTCAATACTCTTATCCACTTCGGCGCGGGATTCTTCGATGGTTTTTCCATTCTCGCGATGAACGAGTTCTGACAATTGGTCGCGATCGCGGAGCAATAAATTACGGTACCGGAAAATATATTGTGATCTTTCTTTCAGGGTCATGGCAGACCATCCCTTCCAGGCTTTTTTAGCCGCCTGAACTGCTTCGTCGAGGTCAGCGTAGGTTGACAGTGGGACGGCGGCAATCACGCTGCCATCAAGAGGACTGAGTACATCCAGCGCGTTGGATGTGGACGGTTTGAAGTTACCGTTGATGAAGTTGTTGATCACTTCGGGCGCTTTTACTTCTGCATTCATTTTTTTTACGTTGTTTCAAAAAAGACTATTTTTCCAATTTGGCATATTCTCTCAGACTTTGCGAAAAAACAGCCAAAGGAGGGCGAATTTAGGATGATTTTATGGTTTTGGCAAGGAGACGGGGAAATATCTGGAAGATGTTGTCTCCCCGCCCAATCCTTAGCAGTATGCATCAACTGCACCTGATTTTGAACTTGCGTAGTCTTTTTGGAATTTCCAGTTGTTTCTTTTTCGTCATACTTTTTTAGAAAGAAACCTTCCAATTTTAAAGAGGCTACGTCCGGTCAATTACCTCTGTGTAATTTTCCGAGTATCCATCATATTCCAAAGCGCCAAAATTACGCAGTGCCACCATTCACAACAGATATTCCTGGATTGCTATATCGCTAAATTATTGTGTTAATTTATGCTTGAAATAAATTCCCCCGGATAGAACAGGAAAAATTACACTATCGTCTCTGAACACATCTGTCCAAAACGTTCTTGAACTAAGGTAAAAAAAATGGAGTTGGTTCGGACGAATCCGGTATGTTTGAGTTGTCTCGTCCTGAAATAGGTTGACACTTTATTGTTGTAACTACTGACACAAATTTACATTTAGCTTTTAATCCTAAAACCACTTTACAATTTTAGATTTGCATTACCGATGAAAGCGGAAGCGGGCTCTGCTGGGTTTCATCTGGGCACGAACCAGTCCGCAGAGTGTGTCGAATCCCTTGCGCATATCAGTAGCACTCATATAAACAAAATACCGCTGATGTTCACTGATGAGAAGCATTACAAACTCACCAAAAAGCGCACAATTTCTTTTGGTGTGGACACCAGAAAGCAAACACACCAACCATCGGGAAAATGGAATTCTATACGATCAGCGCTGTCCAAACTTTGCAAAGCAACCTGGCGAAAACCGCCGCTATCAGAATTGATTTTCTTATTGACATGATACAAAAAGCTATGGTAGGGAATACCTTTTGATTTGCAAAATGCCTGTTTACTTAGCCCG
>JADLBA010000120.1 GCA_020848015.1 Crocinitomicaceae bacterium
AAACTGTTTTGCGAAAAGTCTCCAACTTATCGGGGTCTGAGACACTGTGAGCTTCGATCAGCTTTCAGAAAAAAGAAAAGGAGAGGGAAGTTCTGCCATACGCGAAAAAGTGATGAAAGCACGAAAAATGCAGGAGACGAGGTATAATGATCGCAAAGAAATACATTGCAATGCACAGATGGACAGCAAGCTGCTGAAAGAATTATGCGTGATTGATGAGACAGGAAATCAATTATTGAAAACAGCAATGAATAGGTTAAAACTCAGCGCAAGAGCGTATGACCGTATCTTGAAAGTAGCACGGACGATTGCAGACCTATCTGCCAGCGAGGAAATCAAAACAGAACATCTGGCAGAGGCAATACAGTACAGGAGTTTAGACAGGGAGAACTGGGCAGGGTGATTCTCCTCGTAACAGGCTTGGTTAAAGAGACATATCAGTGTGAAATCACTGGGGCAGTGTGTGTGAAATAATCAAATGTATAAATGCAAGACAAAAGACAGCCTTCCATTTGTCCCGCTGCAAAATTGAGGTGATCATTGGGTGGGATGATATTCTATTACAAATTGCTCCCATCGCCGGGTAAATTATTTTGACGGAATAAATAATGGAATAAACCAATTGTCTGAAACAGGCAAAATATGTCAATTTGGACTGGTAAAAAACATTTGAATTACGCCATAATGAAAATTTATATCAGGGCGAATTGGTGTAATGACCATTCATATTCATGGTATCTAAAATTGCCAGAAGATAGGTGAGTATTCTCCAAAAAGTATTCCTTCGCTTTAATTGTTGAGATGATTCTTTTCATTACTTTGGTCTCCCATTAACTCAAACGAATGAATAGATATCTCCGCCCCATCTTTGCGGTTATTCTGATACTTGCTTTTGTCAGACAGGTTTCGGCTCAGGAAACTGATGACAGTTGTATTGTACGCGAACGTCGTACTATCCAAGGAAAATCAATGGAACCGTTGTTGAAAAATGGCCAGAAGGTTTTCCTCATGCACAACTATTATCAATGTGGTAATACAGTGCAAAAAGGCGACATTGTAGCTTTCCATAACGGTGCAGAGAAAATTCCATTGATCAAAGTGGTCTGTGCTACACCTGCTGATTCATTGCAGTTAAGCAACGGTTACCTGACGGTGAATGGCGATACACTTACCAACTCTGCCGGTGAGGTCTATCACTTTTCCGATGGCCAGAGCAAAATGCTCAAGATGTATATCGGAACCGGCCATATCCCCAAAGGAAGCCTCATGGTATTCGGCGATAATGTGCGCGTTTCGACTGACTCAAGAATATTCGGCGTTTCTTCGGAAAAAGACCTGATCGGGAAATTCGATCTCGTATATCCAGAAAAAAAATAGAAACTTCATACCCATAATGTTAAAGCTCTTATCCATCCCAGCATTGTTTTTTCTTTTTGTAGAGCTCAGTGCGCAGGTGAGCATCAGTCCATCCGGTACGCAACCAGACCCGCGGGCTATGCTCGATATAAGCTCAAATGATAAAGGATTTCTTCCTCCACGTCTGAGCACATCCGAAAGGGATGCGATGCCGCTACCGATCCCGCAGGGACTTATTATTTACAACACTTCCACCAATTGCATCAATATGTACAGTGGCATATCCTGGTATGAAGTGTGCGGCAACTGCACCCCTGCGCCGACTGCCGCCAGCGCCGGTGCCGATATGCTCAACTTAAGTGGAAACACTGCAAATCTCGCCGCTAATACCCCCGTATATGGAACAGGTCTCTGGTCGGTCAGTGGATCAGGAGGTAGTTTTTCATCATCTTCTGACCCTGATGCTACTTTTACCGGAAGTGCCGGTAACAGCTATACCCTCACCTGGACTATCAGTAATGCCTGCGGTGTTTCACAGGACAATATCACAGTGAGTTTTATCGCCAATGCAAAGAGAGTTTTTGTTTCAAGCACTACTACCAACGGAAATATCGGCGGGTTGAGTGGTGCCGATAATATTTGCCAGACAAGAGCCGATGCTGCATCTCTTGGGGGGACTTGGAAAGCCTGGCTCAGTTCATCTACACAAAGCGTGTCATCCCGTTTTACACAATACGCTACCCCTTACCGGTTAGTAGATGGAACGCTGATTGCCAACAACTGGGCGGATCTCACAGACGGGGCGATTCAAAATCCCATCAATAAAACAGAAAGTGGCACCATTACTCCCAATGGTTTTGTCTGGACACATACCACTACCAACGGATCCAGTGCTACCTCCAATCCATCGCAAATCTGCAACAACTGGACAGAAGCCACTTCGGGAAATACACTGGTTCACTGTGCCGGCTCTCCTTTTCAGACAAACGGAGACTGGACTGCGGGATACAGCGGTTGTGCTTATCCCTGTAATTTGACGGCTCCACTGTTCTGTTTTGAGCAGTAATTATTTTTTTAATAGATAATAAGTTGGCGCAATCTGACTTTTTTTTACCTTGGCTGTGTAAACTTTAATTCTTAATTAACCGTCACTGCCATGAAAAAGTCACTGCTCTTTGCTTTTTTTATTTCCTTCTGCTATACATTTTCCGGTCAGATCGAAGTTGACAAGCCCATTCAACTTACGGGAATTGACAGCCAGCGCTCGATTACCAACCTCGAAGCTCCGGTAAACGGGACTGACGCAGTAAATAAAAACTATGTTGACAATGCCGTTGCTGCACTGGGTGGCGGTTCGGAACCAACAATGATTTCTGATGAATCAGCCTCTACAATGAATTTTGGAGAAGCGATCAGTTACTGTAAAAATCTTAGCTACGAAGGCCACTCCGACTGGTACATCGGTACGCAGGAACAATTTGTAAAAGTACTTTCGACCGGTGGAACAACGGTGGCAAACGATGCTTCTGCCAATTATTTCTGGACCTCCTCTACTCCTTCGTACAACAGCAGTTATACCAGAAGTCTGTTGCGGCTAAGCGATGGATATTATGCACAGACATCTGCAACCAACACTCAGAAAACTCGATGTATCCGGTAGAAACCGAATGGATGATCGGTTTGTAATTTTAAAAATTCAACAACCAAAAAATAAATCCCATGACGAGAAAAATACTTTTTGCACTCTTTCTTTTTGGCAGTGTCAGCACCTATTCACAGATCGAAATAGACAAGTCAATACAACTCACTGGAAGCAATGGGGATCGGGCGATCACTAACCTTGAAGCGCCTGTTGCTGCAACCGATGCGGTTAACAAAGCTTATGTTGACAATGCCGTTGCTGCCGGAGGAGGATGGCAACCGGCAATGATCTCAGATGAATCGGCCAATGCCATGAGCCTCGGCGACGCGCTTCGCTATTGCAAAGCCCTTACAGAAGGCGGCTACAACGACTGGAGGCTGCCCGATTTCAACACACTCCTCGATGCTCTTTCTACCGGAGGATTAACTGTATCAAACAATAACTCTACAAATTATATCTGGTTCAAACCAACCTCTTATGGAAGCACTATGGCAATGCTTGGCTCCATGAGGATAAGCGATGGGGAAATTGATGGGATCTCTATCAGCCCGGTATCATCCAGCTACCGCACGAGATGTGTGAGGTAAAGTATTACAGTCAATACAATTTTTACTACATATTATAACTATTTAAAGCAATGAAAAAATTATCTCTTATGATGCTGTTTGCGGCAGGGTATCTTTTCCCCTTTTCCCAAATCGAGGTGGATCGTTCTATTCAACTTACCGGGCCCGATGGAGAGCGCAATGTTACCAACCTTGAGATACCGGTCAATGACACCGATGCCGCAAGTAAAGAATATGTTGATGGGGCTGTAGCGGCTACCGGTAGCTCATCCCCCACTCAGGTTTCAAATGAGTCTTCTTCCTCCTATTCGAATCTTGGGGATGCTCTTCGTTATTGTAGCACTCTCACTGAAGGAGGAAACTCCGACTGGTATATGCCCACTTTTGAAGAAATCACTTTTCTACTGTCAAAAGGAGGCATATCAATAAGCGACAATGCATCTCCGAACAGCATTTGGACAAGATCCAAACTTCCCAACAACGTAGGAAACTCCTCTTCCTCCTATGTCCAAAGTGTAATCTATTTCCGGATGAGCACAGGTGAATCAAGCTTTGCGATAGCCAGTTCCGCGACCCACTATGTGAGATGTGTAAGGTAGTCTGCCAAATTTGTTATTTTTTGTCCTATTGAAAAAAATGGCCGTTTTGTATTTCCTATTTATCTTTGGACAACCTTAATAAAATAAACCCATGAAAAAAATCTACCTTTTCAGTTTTACACTTTCTGTCTGCTTTACCGTTTCTGCGCAGGTACAGATAGACCAACCGGTTCAAATGACCGGGCTGGATGGCAGCAGGGCGATCAATTATCTTGAACTGTGTAACCAGCAATTAAGAATGTAGGTTTTTTGGCAATTAGGAATGCAGAACTATTGGCAACAATAATACAGGATTTTTGGCAACAAGGAATACAGAGTTTGCTAAAATATTAATCATTGAAAATAG
>JADLBA010000121.1 GCA_020848015.1 Crocinitomicaceae bacterium
GCTGATTTTTCAGATGCGACAGGAATCAGGATATCCACCGGAAAATTCCGCTCTTCTAGGAGTTGGAGCATTTTTGCCCCTACCAGACCAGTGGCACCCACTACAGCAACTTTCATAGATAATTATTAGATATTTTTTTCGAGAAAAAAGGCAACACAGAAAAATGCTATGAAGAATTACCCGTTTTGCCTTGAAAAACCAGAATAGAATTGGGACAAAAGTATTACTTTTCGCGACCAAAAAACTTACGCAACACTTGTGAAAAAACATTTTGCACTTTTTCTTTTGTTGCTGACGGTATCAATACTTTCAGCCCAAACAGTTCAGGACAATTTTACCGACGGAGATTTTACATCGGCTCCGGCTTGGTCGGGAACAGATGCGCTCTTTACAGTCAACGCATCTCAACAGCTTCAGACATCCGGGACTCTTTCGGGTCAGGCTTATCTCACTACTTCGTTCGCATCAGAAAACCTTGACAACAAGGAGTGGAATATCTGGGTACGGCAAAATTTTTCAGGTAGTGACCAGAACCAGTCGAGGATTTACCTGACCGCTCAAAACAGTTCACTGATCTATACCGGATCAGGATCGGCGGGAACACAGGGATACTTTCTTAAACTTGGCGAGGGGGGGGCATCAGATGCGATTAAATTCTGCAAAGACAACGGAACGGGAAATATTGTAGAGCTGGCTTCGGGAGAGGCGGGTCTTGTTGCTGCGGCTTTTGCGATCCGAATCAAAGTGACCCGCAACAGTGCAGGGCTTTGGACAATCTATGCCGATGCGACCGGAGGGTATAATTATAACCTGCAGACCTCCGTTACCGACAATACATACCCTACTTCCACCGCTATGGGTATGGTGTGTTATTACACTGCAACCTATGCCTCGAAGTTTTATTTTGATGATATTTATTTCGGCGACATCATTGTAGATACCACCCCACCCTCATTGATTTCAGCAGTAGCTACCGACCAGAATACGGTGGTGGCTTCTTTTTCTGAACCACTCAATACACTTACTGCAGAAGACGAGGGCAACTATGCGGCTATAGGACTTACAGGCCCTTCATCTGCTGTACTTTCCGGCAGTTCAACAGTAACGCTGACCTTTTCGCCCATACTGCCCAATACTCCCTATACACTACAGGTCAATGGCGTGGAAGATATCAGTGGCAATGTGCTGAACAACGGCTCCACCGGCTTTATGTTCGTAGTAGCAGGAACCGCAGGTTACCGCGGTGTTGTTTTTAACGAGGTGCTTGCAGACCCAAGTCCTGCAGTTCCCGACGGAATTCCAGGGATAGAGTTTGTCGAACTGTTCAATGCTTCTGAAGAAGCCTTCAACCTCAATGGATGGAAATTCGTCAACTCTACCACAGCTAAGACATTGCCTTCGTTTGATCTCTTACCCGGACAAACAGTGATATTGGCGCGAGATACGGCGGTATCTTATTACCCCGATGCACAGGGATTTATCGGATTCAGTTCATGGACTGCTCTTTCAAACTCAACCGACAGTCTCACCCTTCTCGACAATAACAATGAAATCATTGACATTCTGGTATATCATGATAATTGGTTTGTTACAGCCTTTAAAAAGGAGGGTGGTTGGACACTCGAACAGGTAAATCCTTATCTCGGTTGCAGCAATCCTTCCAACTGGCGCGAGTCAGAAGACGAAAGAGGCGGAACTCCCGGCGAAGAAAATTCAGTATTTGATCCTACTCCCGACACCAGCGCTCCTGAAATTCTCGGTGTAAGCATTATTTCTCCCACAGATATCCATGTTGATTTCAGCGAAACAATGCAGGCTTCCTCGATCAGCAACATCGTGCTTTCTATTGTACCGGCAGTAGATATTGCTTCTGTATCATGGACTTCAGACCTGACAGGGTTAATTGTAATGCTCGATGATCCACTGCCGTTAGGAACCACCTATTCCATTTCTATTGACGGACTGAATGATTGTTCGGGAAACGAAATTGATTCTGGCACTGTAACATTTACACTGGGCTTTTCACCATCGCCCGGTGATCTGATTTTTAATGAAATCATGGCAGACCCTGATACAGGAATGGCCAGCCCGCAGGCTGAATACATTGAACTTTTCAACAGGAGTGAAAATCTGATCGATCTCGACGGATGCAAAATCAATAACGGTATTTTCAATTCACAGGTGTTGATAGAACCAGGCGAATACCTGATAGTGGCGAACTCCACCAACTGGAGTTATTTTACCGCATTTCCTGATGCGGTATTTATCAATTCATTTCCCGGTCTTACCAATTCAGGAGTTTTACTCACCCTTTCTGATCCCGATGGCAACGTTATTGACCAGGTTGATTACAAAGACACTTGGTATGGAGACCCTGCAAAAATTGGAAATGGATGGGCATTGGAGCTAATCAACCCCAACGACCCCTGCAGTTCGTCCGACAACTGGCACGCCAGTCTGAGTCCTAGTGGAGCCACGCCAGGTGCTATCAATTCTGTATATGATGCGACACCCGATACGCAGGCACCGCAACTGATTTCGGTCTATGGTCAGCCGGCAGAAGCCATCACACTCGTATTTAATGAGCCGCTCGATATTTCTTCCATTGACAATCTCACGTGGTCTATTAATGGGGCAGATGCAATACCGGCAGATGCGAACTTTTTTGACACACAGTATATGTCATTGGTCATCACCGTAGGGCAATTAGATGGAGGAGTGATCTACCACTTTGTGCTCAACGGTATATCAGATTGCTGGGGCAATGTTTCGACAGATATTACTGGGCAATATGCATTGCCGGTTATTCCAACTGCCGGCGATCTCATCATCAACGAAGTGTTATTCAACCCGTATCCGGGCGGACAAGATTTTGTTGAGTTGTATAACAAATCTACTCATGCCCTAACCCTCGCGAATTGTTATATTGGCAACGAGGCGGGAGGGGTTCCGGCAAGTCTGAGAACAATTACTGAGAATAATTATCTCCTTTTTCCAGGGGAGTATGTAGTAGTTACAAAAAGCGTAGAGAGTATTTCAGCCTTTTACCCAATGGCACATACTGACCGGATACTCACTATTGAGTCAATGCCATCGTACAACGTAGATGCGGGAGTCGTTTATCTGATGATGCCAGATATTTCTGTTGGTGACCGGTTTGAATACAAAGACGATATGCATTTCCCACTCCTTGAAGACCAGCACGGCGTTTCATTGGAGCGGATTGACTTTAACCGCCCTACTGATGATGAAACCAACTGGCACAGCGCTGCGGAAACCGTTGGTTTTGCTACCCCGGGGTATAAAAATTCGCAGGCAGAAAATCTCGGCACGATCAATACACAGGTGGAAATTTTTCCTGAAGTATTTTCTCCCGATAATGACGGGTATGAAGACATTACCACTATCAGTTGGCATATTGATTCCAATAGCTCGGTCGGAAATATTTACATTTTCGACAGCGAGGGTCGCCAGGTACGTTACCTCATGCGCAACGAGTTGCTTGCAGAAAGCGGAAGTATATCATGGGACGGATTTGCAGAAAACCGGCAGGCTTTGGGCATAGGCATATATGTGATCTACTTTGAAGTATTCAATACCGAAGGGAAAGTTTCGAAAACAAAATCAAGTTGTGTTATTGCACATAAGCTCAACTAATGTATCTCACGCGGACACCAAAAATTCTGCACCCCATTGCATCAGATTTTTTGTGGCATATAAAAACTTCGGAGAAACAAGTTTTTTTGACCTTTGATGATGGGCCTACCCCCGAAATAACCGATCAAACGCTCGGTTTATTAGAGTCCTATAATGCAAAGGCAACTTTTTTCTGTCTTGGAAAAAACGCAGTAAGGTACCCTGAGATAATGGAGAAAACTGTACTCGCGGGTCATACGATCGGCAATCACTCTTTTTCTCATCCGGACGGGTGGCGAACGTCGAACTATGAATACATCCGTGATGTTCTTCGCGCTTCAAAAGCAATTTCATCTTCTCTTTTCCGCCCTCCTTATGGGCGTATCAGCAAAGGACAGGCAGCACGGCTGAAAACAAGATTTCAACTGGTTATGTGGGGTATTATTACCGGGGACTTTGATGCCTCGCGGACAGCAGTACAATGTGCAGAAGTGGTGATAAAAAATGCAACACCAGGAAGCATCATTGTTTTCCACGACAGCGAAAAAGCCGCTGAAAGAATGTTGCCGGCATTGCAGCAGACACTTGAATTCCTGAGCAATAGTGGTTATATTTTTTCATCTATACCGGAGCCTCAAAATATTTTGGTACACAGAGGCGCAACGCCAGAGTGGCAGCAGTGAGTTGTTATTTTCTGTTGAATTCGTTCATTGTTGCCGGAAGCCCGATAAGGCCGAAGCTTAGGCAGGCTTTGGTTGCCGTTTCAACACGCTCGGAGAGAGTTTCCTGTTCCTCGGCGCTCCACTTTCCAAGCACATAATCTGCTTGCCGGCCTTTGGAAAATTCGGCACCAATACCAAATCTCAGTCGGGGAAACCGGTCTGTTCCCAGTACTTCGGCGATATGTTTCAGCCCATTGTGGCCACCATCACTTCCTCCTGCTCTCATCCTGATTTTTCCATACGGAAGGGCAATATCATCAGTGATAATCATTACATTTTCAAGAGGTATTTTTTCTTCCTGCATCCAGTATCGAACGGCGTTCCCTGAAAGATTCATAAAGGTGGAAGGGCGGATCAGCACAAATGTTTTGCCCTTGTGCCTGAACTCACACCTGCTTGCGTAGCGGCCTGTGGAGAAGACTTGCCCCGCATCTGCCGCGAGTTTTTCCACTATGGTAAAACCGACATTGTGGCGCGTATTTTCGTATTCAGGCCCAATGTTGCCCAGACCGGTCAATAGGAATTTCATGTCGCAAATATGGCTTATGTAAAAACGAAAAACCCTTCTTTGGAGGAAGGGTTTTTACATAATAGATAATTCCGGTTATTTCTTTTTCTTCGCTTCTTCAGCGGCATCAGCAGTGGTAGTTGCAATAGATGCACGTGTCGCCTCCACCGCAACTACAGCAGAAGCTTCTGCTTCGAGTACTCTGCATCCGGGCACATTCAGTTCGCGAATGCGAACCATATCGCCAATCTTCATATTGCTTATATCAATCTGAATGTCTTCCGGCAGATTCTCGGGTTTACCTATAATACGCACTTTGCGATAGTTTACCATGAGTTTACCACCAGATCTTACTCCTTCAGATGTACCGGTGATTCGCACAGGAAGTGCTGTTTTTACTTCCTTCCCAGGGATCAGTTGAAGGAGGTCAATGTGGATGACTTTGTCTGTTACCGGATGGTGTTGAATTTCCTGAATAATGGTAGGATAGCTTTTGCTGCCTATCTCAAGGTTGATCTGCAAAGTGTCCGGCAGACGAAGGATTTTAGTCAGATCAATTTCAGATATGTTGAAACTTATCTGTTCGGTTCCGCCATAGAGTACCCCCGGAATCCTTCCCTTTTTGCGAAGTTCCGAAGCATCTGTTCTTCCTACGTTCTCGCGAAGAGAACCGCTCAATTTAATTTGCTTCATTTTTATTAATTATTGATTATTGATTTATGATACGATGAAATGTGAACTAATAGATTTATTTTCTATCATATTCTGCAACACGTCTGCGAAAAGTTTTGACGCTGACAAAACAGTAATTTTATCGTGTACCTTGTGCTCATTCAGCGGAATACTGTCGGTGACAATGAGTTCGGAGAGTTGGGATACTGCAATTTTTTCGTATGCTCCGCCGCTCAATACAGGGTGAGTACAAACCGCACGAATGCTGAGTGCCCCGCTTTCCATCATCATTTCTGCCGCTTTGCAAAGCGTACCCGCAGTATCAATCATATCGTCCACCAGCACTACGTTTTTGCCCGCCACATCGCCGATCACGGTCATGCTTTCGATCTGGTTAGCGACACGGCGCTGTTTGTAGCAAATAGCAAGGTCGCATCCGAGAATTTTCGCATACGCATTGGCCCTCTTTGTTCCACCGGTATCTGGAGCCGCAATGATGAGATCCGGAATTTTCATTTTCTGCAAGTGTGGAATAAAGAGAGTGCTGCCATACAGATGATCTACTGGAACTTCAAAGAATCCCTGTATTTGTTCTGCGTGCAGATCCATGGTGATGACACGGCTCACACCGGCAGCCGTAAGAAGGTTCGCTACCAACTTGGCACCGATAGCAACCCTTGGTTTATCTTTTCTATCCTGACGGGCATAACCGAAGTAGGGCATAACTGCCACAATGCGCTTGGCTGAAGCCCTTTTTGCTGCATCAATCAGAAGCAGGAGTTCGAAAAGGTTGTCGGAAGGAGGGAAGGTGGACTGAACAATAATGACATCTTTACCTCTGACAGTTTCTTCGATAGATGGTTGGAACTCGCCATCGCTGAAACGCTGTATGATCACATTTCCGAGTTCAACACCCAATTCTCGGGCAATGTCATTGCCGAAGTATTGTGATGCCGATCCCGCAAGTATTTTGATCATGTCATTCATAAGCCCTGTCAATTGAAGGGGCGCAAAGATACTAATATCGGTGGAAATTGGCAGAACAAAAATTGCGTCTTTTTATGCAGTATACCCATCGGGTTGTAGGAAAATCAGAAGAGTAGAAAATTTCCCACCTTGCGTTGCTGACATTCTTTCTCAGGTTATGATATGAAAGCAAGAAAATTTCTAATTATCAGCCAATGCCTTGAACAGAGCTAAAAAAATCATTCCGCCGAAAATTTAGCAGCCCTGTAAAAATTCTACTTAACTCCGTACCGCTACCTATTTCCCCAGATTAATCAATCCACAAATTTTTTTCAGAGGAGGAAGGAGTTGATTCGCTCTTCTCTTTTACAAAAGATTTTTTTTCTATCTCAGGAATAGGGGTGTCGGACGGAATAACCTTGAAACGCTCCTTCTTCAGTTCGAAATTTTCAAGCCATAATCGCAAGGCAAATCCTTTCTCTTCGTCTTCTGCAACAAAATATTTCATAGTTCCGAAAAATTCGCGGAGCTGGGTTTTATTGTATAGTGGTATGAATGTTCTCAGTACACGCGGGTCATAAAAACGGAAAACAATTTTTTCTCTTTCCTTAGAAGGGGAGATCAGGAATTTTCTGAGATGCTGTGCCAACTCGTTCAATGAAGCGGATGATTCGATTAATATTCCCCAAGATTGATTCCATCCCTTCCGGAAATAGAATTCATATAATTCCGCTGAATGAAATGAAAACAAATAGGGAGAAAGGGGTTTAAGACTTTCGTCAAACCGGTGATCAAACAGAGACACGTTCTTTTCCTGCAGCTTCATAGCTTCGTTTAGCAATTCGTCGCCACAGCGGGCTCCGTCTATGATCAGAAACGAAGTGAATAGGGAGGACTTATTACTGTTGTCCATTTCCGGTGAGTTCTTCAATGTGTTTGAATCCCCAGCTTACCCACTCGATCATGTCAGCATATTCAGCGTCATCTTCTTCAAGGTTTCTCGCTGCGATTATACCCATTACGACGCGATCCTTTTCTTCCTGTGTTGGAATAGCATTGCGTTTCAGGAAATCGTCAATGAAATTGATCTGAGCCAGAAATGAAGCCCACAGTGTATTATCGGGCTGTTGCTTAATACGAGCCTTTGTCATTTCACGCGCTTGAGCAATTCTTTGTTCCAAGTCATAATATGTATTCACTTCAAGGCTCATCAGAATATTTTCTTTTCACTGTTGTTAAAGACCATTTGGGTGCCACCTCCTTCGCAACTTTGATCTTCACCACTCACCGACCAGGTATCCTCAATTTTTTTGGCTGTACTGCGAAGCACGACAACTTTTTGTCCTGCCGGAATCTCGGTGGATTTTTTTTGTTTGGGGGTTTTGTTTCCTGAATTCTTGTCTGTTCCGAATGCACCAATACCAAGTTGTGTGGGTGTAGCTTTTGGGTCAGGAGTGCAATAATTGCCGGATGTTCCGGACGAATAACTATGAATGACATTTCCATTGGGGCCATCGCCGTTTGGTGGAATTTCCACAATACTTAGCGGCTTGCTGAAATCAATTCCCCCAAGGTGGTTTTCGAATTTTTGACGGTCTTTCTGTCTGTCCCATCCGAATTCTCTCTCGTAGAACAGGGTGGCCTTCTCTTGCCTTTCTGAGGGAGTCAGCCCATCATCAGCGTCAACAGGGATTTTTTTAACCATTGCAGCCGATGCCTGTGGGCTTCCGGATTCAGCCGCTTTTTTCAGTGCAATCCCTTCGGCCACTGTTTGTGAAGTCTTGTCGGGCAATACAGCAAGTATCTCGGCAACTATCACCGCAGGTAAAGCAGAGACGGCAGAGGCAATGGAACCGGGGCTGACTTCACCGATCAACACTGTGGGAAGGCCGACCGCAATCGTCCCTCCGTGTGCGGTAGAATCGCCCATCCGCGCCGCAGGCTGACCTCCTATCAGCACCCCCATTGATCCGAGAATGATTGAGTCGGGAGGGCCAACGCAAGTGCACATACTACCCATTGTAGCGGCAGGCAGCCCGCCTATCAGCACCGTCGGCTTTCCCGGAGGCAGGATTGGCCCGCCTACGTGAGGCACAGGCGGAACTCCCGGTGTCACCATCGGACAGACATGCATATCGCTAACTCGGGCAGCGGGTTTTCCCATAAGATTTTTATTGAACCGCTAATGAAACAACTCGATATGGTTTCTCCATTGAATAAAACCACACAAGAGCAACATCAGCATTCTTGAATTTACTATTTTCTTTGTCCAACAATTGCGGCGGTGTCGCGGATACCGGCTGCAACCGCTCCTGCCTGAGCACTGCCGATTGCAGGGCTGATGCCCAGTGAACTTCCGATATTCCTGTTCCCCATCGCCCCTGCCACCCCTTGTTTTATCGCGGCATGGCAGAATTTTCTGGCAAGCGGTAATTGCCCTCCTTTCATCACTGCACTGGGCAAGATACCGCCGACAGCAGCCTCCTGAATTCTATTTCCTACTTTACCGACGATAATGGCACCGCCGTTGCCTACGCCGGCAATAGCAATACCGGTGGTCTGCGCAAGTGCAGCAATGTTACCACGGCTTAAGCAAATAGCGCGCTCTGCGGCATCCGCCTGTGCTTTGTTACAATGAGTAATGAGTTGAACAACATCTGCGATTGTTCTCACTCCAAGTCCTGCAGTAGTTGGCATGGGTAAGGTATTTGGTTATTATCAGACAATTTCTCCAACATCAAACTTAAAACATTTCTATCGAAACACGTTTTTTTTAAAGACATTTTTTAAGATTGTTACAAAAGTCATTTAAATTTGAAAATCTTTAGGCGGTTATCACAAAAGAATATTGTGAGCGAAGTATCTCTGCCTGAAGTAGCTTTTCTTTCATTCACCTGATGCCATTATTATGTCGGATACTATCAACTATTCTGAAGACCTGAAGAAAGTTGTTCATATTGCGCAGTCTATTGCTAAAGAGTATTCTAATCCCCATTTTTCCGGGGCACATCTGCTGAAGGCATTGATGCACAAAGATGTTGGTCTTATGCAGCTAATGATCAACCTTGGCAAGGATATTTATTTCATTGAAGAATGGGCCGATGTGCGGATAGAGCAATATCCTAAGGGAAAGGCTGAAGACCCGATACGCGCTGACAATAAGGTCGTTGAATTGATGGAGGAAGCGGATATTATTCGCCTGAAGATGGGAAAGGCGGCGATTGATCCCGTATGTGTGCTGGCGGCGCTATGTATTCCAGGACTTGTATTTTCCTACGATCAGTTAAAGACTTTTCCAATAAAACAGGAAGAGCTGGTAAAAGAGGGAGCGGATCAGCAGAATTTGGCGCAGACGTTTACTTCTTCTTTGAATGGGGCTTCGGAAAACACTACCGGAACAGGGGCTTTGCTGAAATACTGTATAGATAAAACAGAGAGGGCAAAACAGGGAAAATTAGACAATATCATTGGCCGCGACCGTGAGGTGCGTATGATGGCGGAAATACTCGGCCGTCGCAGCAAGCCAAACGTCATTATCGTCGGTGAGCCGGGAGTGGGCAAAACTGCTCTGGTGGATGGATTTGCGGTGAACATTACCGAAGGCCACGTGCCTGGTGCATTGAAAAATGCACGGATATTCGAACTCGATTTCGGGTCTCTTGTTGCCGGGGCCTCATATAAAGGTGAAATAGAAGACCGGCTGAAAAAGATTTTGGCTGAGATTAGGCAGTTTGATAAAGCAATCCTCTTTATTGATGAACTGCA
>JADLBA010000122.1 GCA_020848015.1 Crocinitomicaceae bacterium
AAACCACTGTACCTGATGTATGATCAGATTTACAGCCTGCTTACTTTTGGCGATACAGAACATTTTGATCCCGTTAGTCTGCGCCCTGAACTTCGGCCTTATACTATTTTTATTGACGGTATCTCGAAGAGTTTGGCGGCCACAGGTGTGCGCGTAGGATGGGCATTCGGCCCCCGTAAACCCATTGACCGAATGAAGTCAATATTGGGTCATGTAGGCGCGTGGGCACCACGTCCCGAACAGGTCGCTACCGGGAGGTTTCTTGCAAAAACAAACGCAGTATCCGATTATTTACAGTGGATTCGCAATGAGGTGTCGCAGCGGCTCGATGCATTTTACAATGGATTCATCGCTCTGAACAAAGCCGGCTATCCCATCAATGCAATTGTGCCAAAAGCTGCTATCTATCTTACTGTGCAGATTGATCTCAAGGGTCGCAAGCGCCCGGATGGAACTGTAATAAAAAATACAGAAGAGACAACTGCTTATATTCTCGATGAGGCTCACATTGCACTGGTTCCTTTTTATGCATTCGGGTCTGACCACAACTCTACATGGTATCGGCTTTCAGTGGGTACCACAGCGATGGGCGATGCCGAAAAGGCAATGGAAAGTCTGAAGAAAGCCTTGGATAAACTTTCCTGATGATCCATTTCTCATGCACTTCAGACAGAAAAATATTATTGCAAGGTAATGAGCTCAAAAAACTATTGTGTAATTATGGCCGGCGGTATTGGTTCCCGATTCTGGCCAATGAGCCGCACTGCTTTCCCGAAACAATTCCACGATGTACTTGGAGTAGGTAGAACACTCATACAAATGACTTATGACCGTTTTCTTCCGGTCTGTCCGAAAGAGAATATTCTCGTAGTTACCAATGCGCGGTATAAGAGTCTTGTACTCGAACAACTGCCCGATCTGAAACCGGAACAAGTATTGTGTGAACCATTCATGCGCAACACCGCTCCATGTGTGGCTTATGCTGCATTCTCAATAGCGGAGCACGAAACTGATGCCAATATTATTGTTGCCCCAAGCGATCACCTTATTCTGAAAGATAATGAATTCAGAGAAGTGATCAACATTGCCATTCGTCAAGCCGAGGAAAGTAAAAATCTTGTAACAATCGGTATCAAACCGACACGCCCTGATACCGGCTATGGATACATTCAATGGGCCGACCTAAAAAATGGATTCAGCGAAAGGATAAAAAAGGTAAAAACATTCACAGAGAAACCCGATATAGAATTAGCAAAAGACTTTCTCGAAAGCGGAGATTTTTACTGGAACTCCGGCATTTTTATCTGGTCACTGCCGGTTATACTGAATGCATTTGAACGTTACCTTCCTGAAATGTTCAAAGCATTTTCTGAGGGGGCTGGTATCTATGGCACTTCTGACGAAGATACATTTGTTCGAAAAGTTTATAGCTCCTGCGAAAATATTTCCATTGACTATGGTATCATGGAAAAAGCTAAAAATGTAAATCTTGTCCTTGGTGATTTTGGTTGGAGCGACCTCGGAACCTGGGGATCACTTCATACCCATCTTGCACATGATGAGCATCGCAATGGAGTAGTTGGCAAAAATGTATTGCTTTATCACTGTGCAGATAATGTTGTAAGCGCCCCCAATGATAAGTTAGTCGTACTACACGGTCTCAATGGTTACATTGTAGTGGATACGGAAAAGGTATTGCTGGTATGCAAAAAGGATGATGAACAAAAGATCAAGCAATTCGTCAACGATATCCGTATCCAGAAAGGAGAACTCTGGGTATGATCTTTAAGGGCGATACCTATTTATATCCTACAAGCGCATACCAAAGCAGCAGGCCGGATGCTGCTCCGGCAAACCCCCCGGCCACTGCGCCGGTCACCTTTTTTGACCTTGCCGGAGGTTCAAAACCCTCTGCATAAGTATCATTGTACTGGTAGTTCAGATCACTCATATATTTTTCTCTGATCTTTATCTTTCCAATAAACTGAGCGCCCAGCCACAACACAGGAGGAGCAAACGTTGTTACATATCCATCGCCGCTCAGATAGGCTATCGAACCACACAATACAAAGCCGATTGCAGCGGTAGGCCACCATTTATAGTTAGCTCTCGCATCGCGTTCGCCCGCAAGGTAGATTTTCATTTCATCCACAGTGTACACATCGCCGTACAGGGAATCCTGCGCATAGAGAATTTTCTCCTGAGCACCACCGATCGAATAACTAAACACATCGCTTTTATGTATTTCTCTTCGCTTTATTTTTCCGTTTCTTTTCGCAATCTCAACCTCCATTACGATGCTTGTATCACTCAGTACACGGCAATCAACAAACTGGCCGTTCATCAATAAAAGCCGGTCTTGACCAAAAATGGGAAATGACAAATTAAAAAGAAAGAAAACCGTAATGCATAGAGATAAATAGCGCATAAATTTCTATTGTTGGTCAAATATACGTGCGAACTCCTACAACACACTCAATGGACAGGTATTGCCAGTGCCGCCACAGACAGAATAACACCGGGAATATTTTTAAGAACTTCGGCGCAACCCTCTATTGTAGAGCCGGTAGTGATAACATCATCTATCAGCAACAAGCGCTTCCCCGCTAACTCTTCCGGACGTTCAACAGCAAAAATATCACTGACATTTTCCCAGCGCTGATAGCGGGATTTTTTGGTCTGTGTAGCAGTATCTGTCCTTCGGCATAAGTTATCGAGGATAACAATGGAACCAAGTGATTCAGCTATTCCCTGAGCGATGCAGGCACTCTGGTTATATCCTCTTTTTTGAAACTTTTTGGGGTGAAGGGGTACCGGAATAATCGCATCAAAAGAATTCATACGTACTGAGTCCGACAATTCCAATCCGAAGAGTTTACCGAGATGAACACCCAGCTCAGGGTTATTCCTGTATTTTAGCTCATGCATCAGCCGGTGAGCCATACCATGCCTGGGCATATACAGGAAAGCAGAGACAGATTCAAGGTGAGCTCTTCCCCAGAAGATTTTTTCCAGCTTATTTCCCGGAAAATCATGAATACCCGCTCTCGGCAAAGCTATGAGACATTTCAGACAAAGGGTATTTTCATTTTTGTACAATGCATAACCACAGCCTGCGCAGTACGAAGGAAAGAAGAGGTATGAAAAATCAGCAAGGTATCCCATCCTTTTATCCTCCCGAACAGATATCCGAAAGGGAAAAACAAATGAAATACATTCTTATTTTCCCTTCTGATATTCCTTAACAGCATAATTCAGATAATTCAATATGCGGTGCTTCAATTTCTGAATAAAATCCACCTTTCCCATCAACAGGCTAATCAGCACTGAAATATTTATAAGTTACCAAAGCCGTCCTTTTCCCCTTTACATTTGTCAATAAAATCAACCAAAACCAATTTCTTAAAGTGGATAAAAGGCTCGCCGGAATTCTGAAGTACCTGTTGTTTTTATCCATCGGAATACTGCTGCTCTGGTACACCTACAAAGACACTGATTTTTCAGAAATTGCCGGTTCACTGTCGCGGATTCGATGGGAATGGGCTGTCGCATCGTTTTGTTTAGGATACCTTGCTATCATCATCCGCGGCTTTCGATGGAATATATTGTTAGAGCCGCTGGGGTACCGATCCGATAGATGGATGAATGTTCATTCGGTTGCTTTTGGCTATCTGATGAATGATTTTGTGCCGCGCTCAGGCGAACTTGCCCGCTGCGGCTTGCTGAACCGTGCAGAAAAAATTCCGATTGACAAACTCTTTGGAACCGTCATTCTCGAACGCATCGTTGATGTATTGCTGCTCGGAGTGGTAGTGATTCTTTCTGCTTTTATTCATGCCGATGCATTTCAGCGGCTCACCAATCAGATAGACGGAGGCAAGGGAAAAATGTTGATTTATACCGCCGTTGCAGGTATTGCCTCTTTGATAATCGCTTATTTATTTTTGAAAATATTTCGCAACAACAAATACATACAGCGTGTAATTGAATTTTTGCGAGGCGTGTTCAACGGCATTCAGTCAATCGTTCTACTGAGACAAAAAACGTTGTTCATTATTTATTCTGTTGGTATCTGGGCAACCTGGTTAGTGATGACACAATGCATGATGTATGCTCTGGAAGAGACGCGGGGGATGGGACTTGGTGACACATTATTTTTCGTTCTGGCGGGGAGTCTCGGAATGTTGATTCCGGCTCCCGGAGGAATCGGTTCGTATCACTATGCCTCCACCAAAGGTTTTGAAGCTTTGGGCTACTCTACACAAACCGGTCTCACCTTTGCTGCTATTTCATGGGCTGCAAAAACATTGATGGAAATTGTAATGGGGGCAATTGGATTTTTTATTGTGACATCGGTCAAAATGAAAAAAAATAACTTCTAATGCCCGGAATTTTTATCATAACCTCATTGAATGAAGAAATTTCCCAATGGAGAAAGGCAGGGGATAAAATTGTTTTTACCAACGGTGTATTCGACATTCTCCACATTGGTCATGTAAACTACCTCGAAGAGGCAAAAAAGGCAGGCGATCGTCTGATCGTAGGGATCAATTCTGATGCCTCCGTAAAAAGATTAGGCAAAGGTCCCGACCGTCCGGTAAATCCTGAGCAGGCACGTGCGAGAATCATTGCCTCACTGCGCTGTGTTGATGCTGTAATTATTTTTGATGATAATACTCCGTACGAGTTGATACTCCGCATTCAACCGGAGGTGCTTGTAAAAGGAGGCGATTATGATCCATTGGAAACAGACAGTTTTTCCAAAAGATATATTGTCGGTTCTGCTGAAGTAATTGCCCGCGGAGGTGTGGTATTGGCGATTCCTCTTGTGGAAGGTTTTTCTACAACCGGAATTATCGAACGGCTAAAAAAGAAATAAATACAGTAAATGACGGTATTTTTTTCCACTGCGATACTCGTTTATCCTGCGTTCATCAATTCGATCTTTTTCTTTAAGTCTTCAATTTCCCTCTCGGTAGCTTTAATCTTTTTTTCAATTTCTTTTCGCATGGCATCGGCACCTTTACCAGTAAAGAAGCCCATATTGTTTTCATATTGTTTTACTTGAGCAAAAAGACGATCGAGTTTTTCGCGAAGATTCATTTTCTCCCTTCGCACCGCATGATCTCCGGATCCTGTATTGCGAATGGATTCAAGCCTTGAACGAAACGCATTCATTTCGCGTTCTTCACGTTCAGCGTTCAATTGTCCATATTTTACATCGAGCGCATTATTGAACCGGCTCACGACTTCCTTCGCATGATCTTTTGGGACAAAGCCAATCGCATACCATCGTTCAGAAAAACTTTTCAGCACTGCGAGATCCTCGCCTTTGTTTCCCGAAAGCGATGCCTGTTCAATTTCAGTAATCAATTCTAACTTCAGACGATAATTTTCTTCCTGCTGACCGGCAACATCTCCGAAATGTTCTTTTTTCCTGTTAAAAAACACATCACATGCCGAGCGAAAACGCTGCCATAGTTTCTGCTCCTCCTTCGGGTCTGCGGGACCTGTTTCTTTCCACTGAACCTGCAGTTTTTTTAGCACTTCTGTTGAGACCTTCCAGTCGCTGCTGTCCTGCTGTTCCTTTGCTTTCGCGATCAGGGCTTCCTTTTTCTCCTTGTTTTCTTTATATACAGACCGCTTTTGCTCTATGTGCTCTTTTCTCTTTGAAAAAAACAAGTCGCATAATCCTCTGAATTCCTGCCACACCTCTTCATTCTCTTTTTTTCGTGCCCATCCAATGGTTCTCCATTCTTCCTGTAGCTTGAGAACATCATCTGTCCAGCGATTCCATGTAGAGGTATTGGTGATCTCCATTCCGAGAATCTCTTTCATCTTTTCAACCAACACCTTTTTTCTCGAAAGATTTTCTTCACTGTTAGCGTGCAATATATCGTAATGCGCCTGAATGCGGTTACCTGCCGCTCTCAGAATGCCAAAAAAAGTATCGTTCAGTTCTTTATAAAGCTCTCTCGAAGCCGGGCCTACATTCATCCATTCGCGATGAAGCTTTTTTAACATTACTTCGAGGTCGTTGATGTTTTCAACGGAGGCAAGACCTGAAGCTTCGGCGATCAATTCTTCTTTTTTCTTCTGATTGATCTTCAGATCGTGTGCCTGAAGTTCTTTATAGATATTGATGTTGTAATAGAACTCATGGTTGAGCTTGTGCCAGCGTTCCTGTAATTCGTGAAATTTGTCGCCCGGCACATCTCCTGCGGTATCCCATCCTTCCTTAAAAGCTTTGTGCATAGAGAATGCCTTGCCAATATTTTCCTCACCTTTAATCAGTTCTTCAAATTGCTGAAGTATCCCTGATTTTATCTCAAAGTTTTTCTGGCGCTCCGCCGCGAGAATTTTCCCCTGCTCTTCGATACGGTCTTCATAGGATTTCAGCAATTCCTGAAAATGATCTTCCCTCACGTGGGGCACATACACAAACTCAGTTCCTTCCGGATGCTCTTCGCTCTTAAAAGCATCTAACTGAATCTGGCGCTCTTTTGCCGATTCGGCTTTCCAGTCATTGCGCACATCGCGAACCGCTTCCCTGACAGACATAATATCTTCTGCCTTCAACAATTCGCCTAATTTTTCGATCAATTGATCCTTCATTCAGATAATTCTAAAAATAGTTTTTTCTCTACAGATATTTATCCGGCCTTTCCTGCAAAAGTAAACATTCTGATTCAATTTCCCCGTAAACGATTGAAAAGCGATTTCGTTCCGGAGCTCGCCATAATTTTAATTTTTCTTCGATAAAAATTTTATTTATCGAAGGAATCATCCCGTTACATTTATATTTGTTTTTCACTAACTATAACCAACCATGAAATTAAAACACCTGTTATTTTTTTCATTTCTTACCTGCCTTTCCTGCACTCTTTTTTCACAAGGTGTCGGAATCAATACAACCAATGGTTCTCCCGATCCTTCTGCGGGGCTCGACATTAATTTTAATGACAGGGGAATACTCATTCCGCGACTTACACAAATTGAACGCGATGCGATAGTGAGTCCTGCAACAGGCTTGCAAATTTACAATACCACCACAGATTGCATTAATCTCTGGAACGGAAGTTCCTGGAGACAATCGTGTTACGATTGTGATTTCACCCTTCCGGCTGTAGGTAATAACGGGCCACTGTGCGAAGGAGCTACGCTCAACCTGACTGCTTCCTCTATTCCTGGTGCAATATATAGCTGGAGCGGTCCGGGGGGCTTCAGCAGCACACTTCAAAATCCTTCTATTTCAAACGTAACCGCATCGTACAATGGAATTTTTTCGCTGATTGTAACAGTAGATGGTTGTACCTCCAATGCGATTACTACATTGGCTACCGTTAATTCGACTCCTGCAACACCAGTGGCAGGAAGCAATTCGCCCGTTTGTACCGGTGCCATTGTAACGCTCACCGCTTCAAATATTATTGGAGCCACCTATAACTGGACAGGGCCGAACGGGTTTACTGCAAACCAGCAAAATCCGTCCATTACCAATGCTAATATACAGAACAGTGGTGTGTATAATGTAGCTGCTACAATCAATGGATGTACGGGAGCCACTGGAAGTACGTCTGTAACTGTAGCGTCCAACCCAGGGTCATTTTCTCAAACCACAACAGTTGATTTTGACAACAATACCAATACGAATGTATCTACTTCAGGCGATGAAGTAAAACTCCCTACCACTACGAGTTTCGGCACAGGTGCCGATGGTGCTTATACCGCTAATTCCAATACAACCCTGACAGGCGGAACGTACAATTTCACCACGTTTACGATTGCTGCGGGCGTTACTGTACGCGGGACAGGCAGTACACCCATCGAGATCAATTGTACAGGAGCAGTCAGCATCAGTGGTACGTTAGACGCGAGTGGTTATGATGGCATGAGTGGTCGCCGCATGACCGACAGTTTCGGATGCGGCTCATACGATTATCCCAACAATGCGGGATCGAGTGCCAACCCAGCAGGAGGAGCAGGTGGTCCCGGCGGCTTTGCGGGTGCTAACGGCGCATCCGGTGGCAATGGTGCCACGGGGAGCGGACCAGGTCCGGGCACCGGAGGGTTTTCCGTCAATGGCAGCGGTGGTGGTGGTGGCTTTGGCAGCAACGGCCTGAACGGAAATGGCGGAGGAGGAACAGGAGGTTCAGCTTATGGCGATACGCAGCTCAGCACATTGCAAGGCGGCTCTGGCGGTGGTGCCGGTGCCGGCTTTACTGCCAATATGAACGACGGAGGAGCCGGTGGCGGGGGTGGTGGTACCGTAAAAATTTCTTCTCCTGATATCACTATCAACAGCGGAGGTTCGATACTTGCTAATGGCGGTGGTGGCGGTGGTGGCGATGGCGCGGGCGGCGGTGGCGCGGGCGGTGCGATCTGGCTTTCTACCGGCACATTTACCAACTTAGGCTCGGTGCAGGCCGACGGAGGTGACGGTGGTTGTGCCTCTCCCTACGGCAATCCCGGAGGAAATGGAGGAAGCGGTCGTATTCGCCTCGACTACTCCTCTGCTACATTGGGCGGCAGCATCTCTCCTTTACCCGGCTATACCGGCTCACTGTCTTATTCACTCAGCCCCGGAAGTAGCGTTACCTCTCTGATTGCTCCTGCCAATCTTTGCCACTGGGGATTGCTGAACTATTCCGGTGCGGTGCCGGCAGGAACGACATTGAGTGTAGATATCCTCGATAATCTGAACAACCCACTTGCTACCGGCATCACTTCCGGAACAAACCTGGCAAACATTCCGGCAGTAGCTGCTGCCAACGCAATCAAACTGCGCGCTGCGCTGGGCACAACCAATCCATCGAACAGTCCCTCGCTGCAACACTGGTCAATTGATTATGTGACACAGTAAAAAATATATAGTTGTTTTCAGAAAAAATCCCAGAAATAAATTCCGGGATTTTTTTCTTTCGCCAATTCTTTGACTACTCCTAAACTAAAACTCCTCGCCATCGCAAATTACAAAATCAATCGCAGAGCAAGACGTGCTGTAGCTACATATAAGGTAGTGCTATTTATTTAAGGATGAGTTAGCGGATGCATCTTACATAATATGGGCCATCGGGAGGGGAGGTATATGCGGTAGTAAAATAATAGTCACTTAAACGTATCCTCCCCATCATATAAGATGCGTTTGAGGTAAAAAGTGGCTCTAAGACCCAAAAAAAGTTGTTCGAATCGGGATTTGGAATCACGAGATTATTCCCGCCTTTGGAGAGAAGTACAAAAAGTTCGCTTTGCGTTGGCATTTGCCAGTCGGAGTAGCTCGACTCGTTCAGGTTACGGCAATAGGCAAGCGCATTTTTCAGATTCATGGAAGTAGAAGACTCATTGCTTATCATGGTGAAATTTGCTCCGCCAGAGGCGGCTACTGCAGCATCCACATATTCCTTATTTACGGCATCGGTTGGATTCACCGGCGCTTCAAGGTTAGTGAGCATTCGTTGCCCGTCGGCTCCGGTAAGATCAATGGTCTTGTCCACCTCCACCTGAGCTTGTGCTGCAATAAACATCGCCACCGCAGCAATGGAAAAAGCATAATTTAGATTTTTCATAGTTAGTTTTATTGGTTATATAAAAATCAATCCAACACAAGTTTACAAAGAATTTTTGGTTCAATTGGCAGAGACACTCATTAAAAAATAATAAAAAGTAACTGCTCCCAAATGCTATCCTTCATCCACCATTGAAGGCAATCGGAATATTTCCCTGTTAATCGCAACACACGAAAGATGCAAGACCGGTATCCACAATCGAACAATTTTTCCGGCTCTTTATATAGTGAAGCCGCAAAAAGAAACGACAGAATATTCTATATTCAATGTCAACATACCCTGCAGGCTCTCCCCGCTAGTTTTCACTGACGGGGGGGATGTACTCCCACCACCGAGCGTATGAGACCCGTACTCAGTGGTTCTATATGTACATACCACGAGTTGGCCACTTGCTAACAGGCTTAGAAAAACTCTTACAACTCGCCTGTACTGTATTTGCACCTTCTGATGAATCATCTATCTTCGTTCAGATAGGAAAGCCATATATGGCGCACACAAACAAGTGTACAAATATTCGCAATAGAGCGGTTCTTCCCGAATGACAAAGGTTGGAAATAATCAATAAATTGATTGCCATTGAGCCAGTCATCCTCGCCGATACTATTGGGATCGTCTAACATGATGTACTAATTTTACAACTGATATGAGAAAACATTTTTATACTCTCACATTTATTTTGGTTTGTTTTGCTATTGCCGGCTGCGATGAGAAAGCACCGGCAGAGCAGAAAAAAACCTTCGATCTGCACCGGCTTACCGGTCGTTGGGAATCCACTGATAAACGATCACCCCAGGTCGAGGAGTGGAAAACAAGCGGAGCAGAAGAGATGAGGGGAAAGGGATATGTACTCGAAAACGGCGACTCTACTTATATCGAATTCCTTACTATCAGGAAGGAAAATGATGCGCTGACCTATTTTGTGCAGGTTTCTGATCAGAGCGACCGCGAGATTGTCCCGTTCAGGCTGAGTTATCAGGATGACGAGCGAATCGAATTTACGAATCCCGATTACGATTATCCCAAGAAGATTGTTTACATTCTTAGGCAGGACAGTGTGCTACAGGTTTTTATTGAAGGGCCAAAAGACGGGAGAATAGCTCGGGAAACATTCAATTTTGAAAAAAGATAAAAAGACTCCCGAAGGAGTCTTTTTACAGTACTTTAATTATTGTGCCCTCTGAGATATCCGATTTTCCAGTTGTTCCATTCTATATCTATACAAGTTCATTTGCTCTTTCAGTGTTTCATTTTCTGTTTTCATTTCCACAATCATCGCCTGTTGTTCCTGGATAGCTTTTACAATGGGCACAGTAAACTCAGCGTACTTTAGCGACATCAGCGTACCTTCCCTGTCAACCCCACTAAAATCGTAACCAATCTCATTGGCTGCTTCATCCACTTCCTGTGCAATAAAACCACTGAAGCAAATTTTTTCAATGTCATATTTTCCATCCCAATCGTATGTATCTTCGATATTCAACAATCTATTTTCTTCATCGATATCATAATGATAAGTAACCGGCCTTAGTCTGCTGATGAAGTCGATGCCGGGGACATTTTCGCGAATATCATTTTTTATTCTCCGGTCTGAATAGGTTGAAAAGTTGACCTGCCCCTTAATCTGAGAGACAGAAGTATTGCCAACATATACCCTGTTGCTAGCATCGACGACACAGCCACTTCCAATTGCAGTAGCATTAGATAACCCGCCGGAATTAACGCCTGCATAAAAACCAATACATGTATTGTCGCTACCGGTGGTGTTGTTTGCTCCAGCCTGTTTACCCACCGAAACATTGTGTTCGCCACTGGTAGTTGCTGCAAGTGCATTCGCACCAACAGCGGTATTGTTACTTCCCGTGGCATATGCCAATGCATAATAACCTACAGCAGTATTAACTACTCCGGTAGAATTGGAATAAAGTGCGTCCCATCCCAATGCCACATTGTAACTACCGCCAGAATTGGAATACATTGCCTGTGACCCCACCGATGTATTAAACTCTCCGATATTGTTGCCTTGCAGTGATCCCCATCCAACACTGGTATTGTTTCCTCCGGTAGTATTAGCCGAAAGAGCATAGTACCCCAATCCCGTATTTTTTTCACCGCTGGTATTGGCTCTGAGCGAATAATAACCGAGGGCACAGTTTTGCTCGGCAGTATTAGAGTAAAGGGAATAATAACCAACAGCAGTATTGCGCCCATTGGTCGTATTTGAATAAAGTGCCTGAAAACCGAGTGCAGAATTTGCCGCCCCACTGGTGTTAGAATAAAGCGCTCCATTACCAATGCCGACATTCCATGAACCGTCAGTATTATTAGCCAATGAACTGGCTCCGAAAGCCACATTTTCCTGCCCGATACCGTTAGCATAAAGAGAACTCACACCGACAGCAGTATTGATACTCCCCGATGTATTTGAAAATAGGGAATTCCTTCCTATACCAATGTTCGAATTTCCTGAACTGCTCCCATAACCAGAATTATCGCCGATAAATACATTGTAATTGGATGTAAGATCATCTGCCGCACCCGCTCCAGACCCAATAAATACAGAGCCCCCGGTATTGAATACTTCCAGTTGACCCTTGGTTGTCGCCCTGAATCTTAGATTATTGTAGGTTCGGATATCCAACGCCTGATTATCAATAGTGCCTATGAAATCAGTTCCGGGAGTGGTTCCCAAATTACCCGATGTGAGCCAGGGGGCACTGGCTCCTGCACCTCCTATCTCCGTCCATGCAGACCCATTGTAATACCAGAAACTATCCGTGGTATCATCATAAACCATCAGTCCGTTTGCGGGAGAACCAATAGCTGAGCGCTGCACCGAACTCATACGAGGAATGAGTAGCCCTTTAGTTGTAGAGGAAATATCCAGCATCGCTGAATTGTCGGGCTGGTCTCCGTTGGTGTTGATCGATACGCTCCCTTGGGAAAAGGCAACAGATACCGAAAAGACAAATACAACAAACAAGATTACGTTTCTCATTTTGGATTTGAATTAGTTTAGTTATTGTTGGCAATTCGCAAAATCCTCTAATGAAGGAAAGCGGACACAGAAACTTCTGTGAAACTCCTCCCCCATAGGCAAAAAGGAAATTATCACACAAACATAATCAATTTAATTCTTTAAACAGAACTCCGATTAATATTCTATTCAATCATTCGTGCTTCATCCGAAAATAATTCACCAACATGATCACAGTAGCTACAGCGATGAAGATTCCTCCGGCAATATATGCATTGGCCACGTGCTCTCCCTCACTGAAAAATGCTAATGAAAATAAGGATAAAAGAATAAATCGCAGCGAAATATTGACCGAATTAAAAATACTCTCGGTTCGCCCAATCACTGAATTATCAACATGGGTCAATAAATAGGTCAACCGTAATACCCTTATGCCAGCATTGGAAATACCCAAGAAAAACTGAAACAGGTAAATGATAAGGAAATGCTTTGTTAGCGCCACTGTGAAAAAAATAATCACCGCAAGCGACATTAGCACAATGACCCCAAGAATTGGAGAGTTGCGATCAAATATCTTTCTGATAAAAAAACCGGCAAACAATGCCCCGATTGAATAGAGTACCTCGCTTACCGCATAAACTCCAGCTCCTTCTTTCAGGTAATTGTCTATATAGAGATTGATCAGATAAAATCCATGAATGATCATCACAACGAAAACAGCGTGCGATGCGATTCCAAAAACAAATAGCGAACGGTGTCGCTTCAGGTAATGATAACCCGACTTTAAGCGGTGCCAAACCTTGCCCAATTCGACCTCTCTCTCTTTATGCGATTTGTAGGAGATGCCGGAAATAATCACAAAAGCAATGAAATAGGTAATTCCATTCAGCAGGAAAATCTCGTGTAGTTCCCAGGGTTCAATGCGAAACCCGAGCATATCTCTAAACGAAGAGGCATTCTCCTTCTGACCTGGCAACAGCACCACCGCAAACACTCCACTGAAAATAATAGCGGCCTGATTCTGTACTTCAATGAGGGATCCGAACTTTCCGTACTTATCCTTGCTCACCACTTCTTGGCCAAACGCATAAAGATTAGGAAAATGAATTTGAAAAGTAAACACTGCAAAGGCAAGTACTGAAACAATCAACCACGGTGGCATTCCATCATTCACATACCCTATCAACGAAGCCCCTGTCAACACGAAAAACCCTACCGCATTGATTCCGAGAAAAATATTTTTCCTGCTGTAACGGTCTATGACAGTCCCACTATACAAACTGAGAAAAAAGGTGAAAAACGTAATAATTGTAAAAGCTCTTACATAAAAAACCTCCATATTCAAAATAGAAGCGAAATACCACGGTATAGCAATCAATGAAATTCCTTGGGCAAAACTTGAAATGGTGTTGGCGGTAAGGAGCCTGAAAATAGCGTGTCTGTTTTGCATGAGGCGGCGAAATTATCTAAAAGCCCCACAAAGTGCACTTGGTTTACGAAAAGCGCTTCTACACAGCACACATCACCATACACTATATTTATATCTGCCAACTCTGCGAAACTTCTTCCTACTTTCGGCACAACAGAATTTTTATCCGGTTTGATAATCACTCAACGAAAATATTCTCAGGAAGAAACTCGCGTACGCATCAGGCAGTGGTGCGACAAAGCCGAGCGCTCACACTGGGACACCCGTAATAAGCTGATACAGTGGGGGATTCGATCATCAGAGCGGGAAGAGCTTATCGCAGAACTCATACAAAACAATCTGCTCAATGAAGAGCGATTTGCTGAGGCGTTCGCCAGCGACCATTTCCGGTTCTACCGGTGGGGATCAAAAAAAATCGAAGTGGCACTGCGAAAGAAAGGAGTTTCTTCGATCAACATTCAACGTGCGTTAAAAAAGATACCAATAGAAGACTGCCGGAAAACAATGCAAGAACACCTGACAAAAAAAAATCCACAGTGGAAGAGACTTGCACAATGGCAGAAAAAAATAAAAGCAATTCGCTTCCTGCTATCGAAAGGATACCATCCGGAAGAATCAGCCGAGGCTGTTGAGCGTTTTTTCCGGTAGTGTAGAATTAGTTGCAGAATTTTTTTTTCTGTCTCTGTTCGCGATGTAATTTCGCAGCACATTAACAATTTTTTCGGCAAAATGGCAGTCTCGAACGACGCAATCAGTGAGCTGAAAGAGCGCGTAGATGCGCTCAGGAGGTATCTTTGACGTGGACACAAAGTTGCTCCAGATCAAAGAAGATGAAAAGCTTACGCAGGATCCCGGATTCTGGGATGATCCCAAGAAAGCAGAATTAGTAATGAAGCAGATCCGCAATAAAAAAATGTGGACAGACTCATTCCAAAAGTGCTTTTCCGCTGTTGAGGATACACAAGTGCTGTATGAATTTTTTAAAGAGGGCGCGGCAGAAGAAGAAGAACTTCAGCAGCAGTTTGATCAATCCGCTCAACTCGTAGAAGACCTCGAGTTCAAAAATATGCTTTCTTCGGAAGAAGATACGCTCAATGCAGTAATGCAGATCACCGCAGGAGCCGGCGGAACTGAAAGCTGTGACTGGGCGGGTATGCTGATGCGGATGTACCTGATGTGGGGGCAAAAAAGCGGTTATACCATAAAAGAGTTAGATATGCAGGGAGGCGATGTAGCAGGCGTAAAACAATGCACCCTCGAATTCGACGGAGAATTTGCCTTTGGAATGTTAAAAGGAGAAAACGGTGTGCACCGGCTTGTGCGCATTTCTCCTTTCGACTCAAACGCCCGCAGACATACTTCTTTCGTCAGCGTCTATGTTTATCCGCTGGTAGATGACACTATTCAGATTGATATCAATCCTGCAGATATTTCTTGGGATACTTTCCGCTCAGGGGGAGCCGGAGGGCAAAACGTGAATAAAGTCGAGACCGGTGTGCGCCTGCGTCACAAACCTTCCGGTATCATAATAGATAATACAGAAACAAGATCACAACTACAGAATAAAGAAAAAGCAATGCTGTTGCTGAAGTCGCAGCTCTATGAAATGGAGCTTGCCAAAAGGAATGCAGCCCGCGATGAAATAGAAGCGGAAAAGAAGAAAATCGAATGGGGTTCACAAATCCGCAACTATGTGATGCAGCCATACAAATTAGTGAAGGACGTGCGCACCGGCTATGAAACCAGCGATATAGAGGGCGTGATGGATGGGGAGATAGATGAGTTCCTCAAGGCATATCTGATGGAAAAGGGCAATGCCGCGACCAATGCATAATCAATAAAATATTTCTTATGGAATCAACTTTTGAAACAATGAGCTACAGAATAGAAAAGGATACTATGGGTGAAGTCCGTGTCCCGGCAGACAAATATTGGGGGGCGCAAACCGAGCGCTCCCGCAACAATTTTAAAATCGGTGCGGAAGCGAGTATGCCAAAAGAAATCATCCACGCATTTGCCATCCTGAAAAAAGCCGCCGCACATACCAACTTTGAACTCGGTGTACTACCGGTAGAAAAGCGCGATCTCATCTCCACTGTCTGTGATGAAATTTTGACCGGAGCACTCAATGATCAGTTTCCACTGGTAATATGGCAAACGGGATCCGGCACCCAGAGCAATATGAACCTGAACGAAGTTATTTCCAACCGCGGCCACGTGCTCAGCGGCGGTAAACTCGGCGAGGGAACTCCGCTGCTCAACCCAAACGATGATGTGAACAAGAGCCAGAGTTCAAACGATACTTTTCCCACAGCAATGCATATCGCCTGTTACAAGACTATTGCGGAGAAGACTATCCCTGGAGTAGAGCAACTTCGCAATACACTGCGCAAAAAAAGCAGTCTCTTTATGGATGTGGTAAAGATTGGACGCACCCACCTGATGGATGCTACACCGATCACACTTGGGCAAGAACTCAGCGGCTACGTTGCACAGTTGGATCATGGGCTGAGAGCTTTAAAAAATACCCTTGCTCATCTTTCCGAATTGGCTCTCGGTGGCACGGCAGTCGGAACCGGCATCAATACTCCTTCTGGATATTCTGAACTGGTGGCCGAAAAAATTGCCGGGTTTAGCGGCCTTCCCTTCATCACTGCTCCCAACAAATTTGAAGCGCTTGCTTCACACGACGGATTGGTTGAGTCGCACGGTGCAATGAAACAACTCGCTGTATCGCTAAATAAAATTGCCAACGATATCCGCATGATGGCCAGTGGCCCGCGCAGCGGCATAGGTGAGATTTTTATTCCCGAAAATGAACCAGGATCGAGTATCATGCCTGGAAAGGTCAATCCAACACAATGCGAAGCCTTGACGATGGTCTGTGCACAGGTCATGGGCAACGATGTGGCAATGACTATCGGAGGAACACAGGGACACTATGAACTCAACGTTTTTAAACCATTGATGGCTGCCAACTTTCTTCAAAGCGCCCGCCTGATTGGAGATGCCTGTGTTTCATTTGAAGAGCATTGTGCGTCGGGAATTGAACCCAACCACGAAAGAATCCGACACCTGGTTAATGATTCACTGATGCTCGTCACTTCATTGAACACTAAGATTGGGTATTTCCGTGCTGCTGAAATTGCCAAGGCTGCTCATAAAAACGGAACCACTCTGAAAGAAGAGGCTGTGCGGTTGGGTTATGTCACCGCTGAACAATATGATGAATGGGTAGATCCAAAAAAAATGATCGGCCGTACACTGTGAAAAAAAGGTTGTTTATTTTATCATTTTCACAAATGATTTTTTTTCTGTCTCTAACCGGATATTTGAGTAAGAAAAAATTCACAAATGAAACATTCTCCTTTCATCGTTTCGCGGTACTTTCTTCAGTGCGTGGTATAGACGGAAAACCCTTTGATACGGTCTTCTCCATACAGCCCCCCGTAAAAGAGCCGTACAATATTTCTTTCAACTGAACGGAAAAGGCGTGACAACAGCACACCAGAACCGGGAAAAAAGATTTTCATTTCTTATCAATATTCTCATTGGTTTCGGTGGAGCAGCCATGGTTATGGAAACACGGTTGTTGGTTCATCAAACTCCTTCATTTTTAATGCCGTTGATCATCGGGCTATGCACATTCGGCAGCTACTGGTTCCTTCGCCAACCAAAAGTTATTCATCTCCCTTCAGCTCTTATTAAAGTATCGGGTCTGCTAATTCTGATTGCCGAATGTATGTTCGGTTTTGGATTTTTTCCTTTTACCTTTTCATCAGATAAATTTATTTTCACCCATGAACATCTTGCACTTCTGCTCCCTGCCCTGCTTGTCACCATGGTCTATTCGAGGCATACACTGCAACCACACACAGGGCGTTCACTGAGGGATATTCCATATATAAAAGTTTTTATCATTGCTTATTGCTGGTCTGCCCTCACAGTACTACCGGCAGCAACTATCAATCCGGTAAATGATCATCTTACAGGAATTGGCCTGCTAATCGTCGTTTCTCACCGATTCCTGTTTGTGTTGGCACTCGCAATACTGAGCGATGTAATTGATCTTGAAAAAGACCGACCGCTGATCAAAACATTTCCGACTCTTTTTGGAAAAAAAGGAAGTCTTCTTGTTGCAATGATACTTGCGCTAATCTCCGATATAATACTCTCGCAGGTGGAATGGCAATACCAACTGCTATTTCCCGGAATGATCAGCACTGGCTTTGCAGCTTCAGCCATCCTGCTTTTCAGGGAACGATACGCTGAAATAGCTGTTGAGTTTTCTTTTATGATTCATGCAACACTGATCTATTTTTCACTGTAAACAAGATCGAGCCCGTCGCACATCGCTGTTGCGGCAGCATCGAGATCATCGTTTGAATGTGCCGCTGAAACAAAGCCTACCTCATATCCACTCGGTCCGAGATAAATGCCTCTCTCCAACAGGAAGCG
>JADLBA010000123.1 GCA_020848015.1 Crocinitomicaceae bacterium
AGATGATCTGGGATATGGATTGGCCAATCATATCAACTGGGATTATTATGAGTTGGTGGCTGGTCTTTCCACCCTTACCGGTTTTGGTTCCTATACAGGAAACATCTTGTATCTCGCGCACCAGCCATCCAATTTTTATTATGGATTCCAGAGTGGGGTAGGAGCTAATAACCGCAACGGAAACGACGGTATGTCCGGTTGGTTTTATTGGACAGGATGGTACAACGGTCAGTGGCGCGCAGGTAACGGTGACCTTTTTACCGACAAGACCTGTAGCACACAACAAAATCTCTGCAACAGCTCTACAACTTATTTATGGAGAGCGGTTGATTCCTGCGGTAATGCGACGGTAGCTACCCAGACCTTCACTGTTGTTGATACCACTCCTCCTGTATTTGACAATTGCCCCGAAAGCATCACCATTCAGTGTGATGATGAAGTTCCTCCTATTCCGGATGATATTACTGCTACCGACAACTGCGGTGATGTCACCATTACTTTTCTCTCCGGAGAGGATGTGGTCGTGGTTGACGACAACTGCAATTCGCACATTACAAGGATATGGATGGCAGAAGACAATTGCGAAAATAGATCCTACTGCACACAAACTATATGGATCACTGATACTACCCCTCCTGTGTTTGTTTCTGTGCCTGCGGATATTACGTACCAGTGTGGAGATGAAATTCTGTTTGATGATGCTGCCGCAACCGACAACTGTCACGAGGTTGCCATCACTGTTTCTTCAGAACAGGTAGCCGGCAACTGTCCACAGGAATACACTCTTTTCCGGTATTTTACTGCTACCGACAGTTGTGGTAATTATGCATATCACACCCAGACCATTCTCGTAGTTGATACGATAGCACCAGTATTTGATGAATACATCGCTGAAGGAGAAATTGAATGTGGTAATATGGAGGAACTCGAAAACCTCACAGCCTCGGACAACTGTGGAGAAGTTTCTGTTGAACTCATTACTGAAGAAATATTACCCGGCGGATGTATTGGTATTCTCCATCGTGTATGGCAGGCAACTGATGAATGCGGGAATACGACTTATGCCACACAAGATTTTGTAATTTCTGACAATACTCCACCGGTGATCAATAACCCGGAAGATCAGACCGTACAATGCGATCAGATACCCACACAGGGTGAAGCAGAAATATCAGACAACTGTGGTTATGAAGTTACCAGCACTTTCGAGGAAATCACAGTTCCTGGAGAATGCTCGCACAACTATACCATTTTGTGGCACTGGACAGCTACCGACCTTTGCAACAATACTTCAGAAGCCACTACCACGATCACTGTCATAGATACCATAGCTCCTTACTTTAGTGAACTGCCTGAAGATCTTACTATTGAATGTTCAGATGAAATACCGGCGGTTGTACTTCCCGGAGCTTTTGACAATTGCGATGAACAGGTGGAAGTACAAGTAACCGAAAACACCTCGCCGGGTGATTGCCCACAGGAATACACCATTGAACGCATTTTCCACGCCTATGATGATTGCGGAAATGAGGCACTCGCCTCCCAGTTTATTCATGTAGTAGATACGACTGCGCCTTCGATTGATGGACAGGGTGAGGTAGTAGTAGAATGCGGAGAGGAGATTCCATACATCGAACCAAGTGTATCCGATAATTGTAGTGAAACAACACTTTCTTTTGCTGATTATTCTACCATTACTCCGTGGTACTTTGTCAGCAACGGAGGAGACGGCTCAGTTGATTTCAACGCCCTGCCTTCGCAGATAACCATCGAGGGTTCAGACACCGGAAGTAATCAGGATCACTGGACTGCCGCTGCAACGGTAGCGACTACCGTAGTAATCAACTTTGATTGGAATTATTCCACTAATGACGTTGATGGTCCCTCATTCGACAAGTTTGGTTATGCTATCAATGGTTCGTTCACACTCATCTCTGATAATTGGGGAAGCAACAACCAGTCCGGCTCATACAGTGTTGTCGTTCCTGCGGGAAGCGTATTTGATTTCAGAATTGATGCTATTGATGATGCATTAGGAGATGCGAACGTTGTGATCTCCAATATTACTGTTGAGGAAGCTCCGGAAATATGCCCGGTGGTAGATTATATGATTCGTCAGTTTGTGGCTGTGGATGAATGTGGAAATACTAATGTATTTAACCAGTTCATTGTTACACAGGATACCACTCCTCCGGTATTTACCGGCGAATTAGAGATCAATCTTCCATGCGATGATTACTCTGGCATATTTGTTCAGGTAGCAGATAGTTGCAGTGAGGTCACGGTAGATTACACCGATCTCGAAGTAAGTGGAGGCTGCCAGGGTCGTATCATCCGTGAATACATCGCCACCGATGCCTGTGGAAATAATTCCACTTTTAGCCAGATCATTACACTGACAGATACAGTGGCTCCTGTTCTTGATGAACAATCTGCTGATCAGACCATAGAATGTGGCAATGAATATACTGAGCCTTGGGCCATTTTCTCCGACAATTGCGATGAGGAAGTAAGTGTTACTTCTGCTTCTACCGAAGAAATGATTGACTGTGCTACTGTGATTACATACACCTTGACCGGTACAGACAATTGTGGCAACACAGCAATTGCCACCGTTGTTTACACAATCGTTGACACAACACCTCCAGTAGTAGAAGCGCCCTATTCCAATGAGTTCAGTTGCGATGAAGAGATTGACTATGGTCAGGCTACTGCCAGCGACATCTGCGACGAAGAAGTGGAGGTCACTTTCGTGGACAGCACTCAGGCAGGTAATTGCCCGCAGTCCTATGTAATTCACCGCACTTGGGTTGCAACCGACGATTGTGGCAACACAGGATACGGCCACACTTTCTATTATGTGTATGATAATGAGGCACCGGAATTTACCGTTCTTCCCGCTGATGTTACCGTAGAATGTGACGGAGAAATTCCCGCTCCATCTTCTCAGGCAATGGACAACTGCGGTGAGGTAACAATTAACGTGGCTGAGAGTACCGAGCCGGGTGAATGTACGCAGAGTTATTATATCTATCGTACATACACCGCAGTGGATGAATGCGGTAACTCCAGCACCGCTTCGCAGATTATCACTGTGGTTGATACTATTGCTCCTGTATTTACGGGTATTTATGAGATCAATCAGCCGTGCGATGATTATGCAGGTATTTATGTCCAAGTTTCGGACAACTGCGACCCTGAAGTGAACGTGACATACTCTGATCTTGAGGTGAGCGGAGGTTGCCAAGGGCGCATTATCCGTGAATATGTTGCAACAGACGATTGCGGTAATACCTCTACCTTCGATCAGATCATCACTCTCACTGATGTTATTCCACCGGTACTGGTTTCTGAAATGCCCCAGGATATTTCATCCAACTGCAGTGAACAAATTCCTGTATATGATCCTGTATTTACAGACAACTGTGACGATGAAGTATCAGTGACGATGACCAGTACTCCTTCATCAGAGGGATGCTCTCAATCGCTTACACAAGTCTGGACTGCTTCCGACAATTGTGGCAACACAACCTCCGTCAGCCGCGTGGTGACTATCGTGGATACCACCCCTCCACAATGGGAGAGTGAAGGTTTTGAAAATACCTTCTCTTGTGGAATCGTAGTTGACGTGGTGCCTCCGGTAGCAACGGATAATTGCAGCAGCATTACATACTTCCCTTCTTCTGAAACTATCTCCGGCGATTGCCCTGCTGATGTAACACAGATATACAGGTGGGTAGCAGTTGATGCCTGCGGCAATATTTCTGATACGATCAGTTTTATTATCCACTACGTGGACGATGAGGCTCCAGAGTTCATCAATATTCCAGTGTCAGGAATTTATTCTTGTGATGAAGAGGTTCCATCGGGATCTCCCACTGTAACTGATAACTGCAGCGAGTTTACCGTTGATATGAATGAAGAGTCCATTGCCGGAAACTGCCCGCAGAGCTATACCATTATTCGCTCATGGACCGCTACAGATGTCTGCGGTAATACCACTGAACCGGTGATAGTTACTTATGAAGTAGTGGACAACGAGGCTCCTGTATTTACCACTAATCCCCAAGATGAATACTATGAGTGCATTCCGGAAAGCTGGGAGCCGGTAGCTATTGCGGCCAATGATAATTGTGGTGAAGTAACAGTTGATACTGATGTGAATTCGGAGATGGACAATTGTGGTAATGGTGTAATCGTGGTAACTTACACTGCTACTGATGAATGTGGAAACAGCAGTTCTGTCTCCTATTCTGTTTACATCAATGATGAAACATCACCCATCTTCAGTGAGTATCCGGAAAGTACCCAGATCGAATGTGGTGCTCCAATACCTGATGCCCCTGTGATTACGGCTATTGACAATTGCAATGGTGAAGTGGAAGTAACGATGGAGCAGTTTGCATCAGGCAATACACCACCTGAAGGAGCGGAAGCCGAGTGTGTGCTGGTAACTCCGGCTCGCCCTGCCAATAACCCTTGTGGTTATCCTGTTGACTGGGCAATGGCTTTGTTCTCGATGCCGAATACATATAAGTACTACCAGGTAACCGCCGGCAGTCTTGTACAAGTAGGAAATTCACTACACCTGATTGCTACAATGACAAGTGCTGCGGATAGTACCAGCGGTTTCTATGTGGACGCACAATTCGATAATGGGATGAATTGGGCGCAGTGGAGCACACAATCATTCATTACCGGCTTCAAAGCCGACTGCGGTGGTATTGCTGCGAATCACCAGAGTTGGATTTATTATATTATGAATAACAGCAATTCAACATTGACCGGTTTCGGCAATTTTAACGGCTCTTATATGACCTTACATCACGCGCCGAGCAACAACTACTTTGGTTATCAGTTGGGTGATGGTGCAAACAATTACAATGGAGCTAACAATGGATTTGGGGGCTGGTTCGTATATAGCGGGATATTTTTTGTAAATGGGGAAGAGGTGACACCGGGCAGTATTGCCGGTGCCGGAGACTTCGCTTTGGAGATAGATTGTTGTGCAGACTACACCATTACACGCTGTTGGACAGCCGCTGACTGCTCAGGAAATGTGGAGCAATGGTGTCAGACACTAACCTGGGCAGATGAGAATGATGGTGACGGACCTTTCCAGCCGTTGGCTCCGGAAGTAGCTCAGGCAGCCACCGGCAAGTTGCAGATACTTTCTCTCTATCCTAACCCAACTTCCGGAAATGTAGAGGTTCAGATTGTTTCGGATGTGTTGAATACTGTTACACTCGACGTGATTGATGTGACCGGCAGGGAGATTGCGCAAGTGTTTACCGGTAACGTTCAGGCCAAACTGGTGTACAAGTTCAGCATTAATGCTGCTGAATACCGCAATGGCCTTTACCAGGTACGTCTTCGCTCAATGAATGAAATGCATACCAAACATCTCAGCGTAATACACTGATAGTTGAATGGAGATAGATCATATTGAAAAGGCCCTCCTGAAGGGCCTTTTCCATTTGTACTGAACTTCTATTTTCAGCAATGATTTTTTCAGGGTTTTCAATAGAATTTTGTACTTTCGCCCGCCTTTAATGAGAGGAGTTATGGAACAGCATTTTCCGTCCTCCGATCATTTGTTGATTCAACCAATACAGGAAAGGTGATTAAAATTTTTAGAGAGGTGTCCGAGTGGTTGAAGGAGCACGCCTGGAAAGTGTGTATAGGTCTAAAGCCTATCGCGGGTTCGAATCCCGCCCTCTCTGCTAAATATTCAGCAAACGCAATGGGAACAATGGTTCCCATTTTTTTATACCCTTACTGAGACAAAATTAAGACGATAAAAAAACAGAGAAAAAATAGTGTGAACACAGTTCACCTATTCGCATCCTGACTTGTTCAGAAATAGGTTTACGCTATTTTGTGTAACCCTATTTCAGAACAACTCATCCGAAACTTTGGCTGGCATTACTGTCTTATAAAGTTTATGATGTGTGTAAAGTATAGTTTTTCATCGCGCCTGTCTATTTGTATGGAAATTCTAACATGATATTTCTTGTTATCTACTGAAAGGGCTACCTTGTAATTCTGATAGCTTTCAACCTCACTATTGTCTGTTGACTTTCTATTTCCCCGGTTGTTATAAATCATATTCACCGGCATTACCGGATTATAAATTCTTAATTTCGCTGTTGCGACTTTTGGGGTTTCACACAAAATTTCTTCTGTTGCAGACATAAGAACTATATTTAGGCTTTAATGAAAATTGCTTAAATAATTTTTGATGAATTAATTGTTATAGAAAAATATTACTTCAAATTTTAATTCTATTTTTTGATAGCCAGAAATATGACACCCATAGAAATCGAAAACAAACTGAATGCTCAGAGTTATATTGAACCTGAAATGCTTGAATCAACTTTTACATTTTGGTTTACTGACCATGATCATATTCGCTCGCCTTTCCCCGCCGGTATAAGGGAGGAGTTGCGTCTGAAATCAATTGAAAAGTTCCTCACATGGAGTGAGCAGATCAGTGATAGGGCTAGGAAAGACATCAATGATGAAATTCTGGCGGAAAAGTTTGAGGAAATTATATTTGAAACGGGAAATGAGATGGTAAGCAACGAGGATGAGAAACTTACTATTAAATATCCGTTTATGCCAAGACTTAATGACGTAATAAATGCAAAAGATGCTATAGACAAAAAGGCTGAAAGTTGTGTCATTGCCAGAGAAATTTACAAAAAAGGTGATAGCACTTTTATGAAAATCAAGCTAAGGAAAATTGACTCTGGCGAAATGTGGGAAACCGATTTTGAACTTCCTGAATAATTATGAACGTATTGCTTTCCGGGGCAAATGGGTATATCGGTATGCGTCTTTTGCCGGTGTTAGTCGAAGCAGGTCATACTGTTATTTGTGTTGTCAGAGACAAAAAGCGGTTCAATCCGGTTGCTGGGTTGCGTAATAAGATTGTAATTCTCGAATTTGATTTTCTGTCTTCTCAATCCGTTGAAAATGTTTTTCATAACATCAAATGTGATGTTGCTTTTTTTCTTATCCATTCACTGCGGGATGAACACTCGTTGTTGGAAGAGTACGAGCGGAAATCTGCGGTCAAATTTGTGGAAGTAGCGCGGAATACCAGGACAAACCAAATAATTTTTCTTGGAGGAATTACCAACCAGTCTGACCTTTCCAGGCACTTGAAAGCGCGTAAAGCAGTGCGTGAAATTTTACAACTTTCAGGGGTTAATTACACTATTTTTGAGGCGGCCATTATTGTAGGTTCTGGCAGTGCATCTTTTGAAATTATCCGTGATCTAGTAGAAAAAATTCCACTGTTGTTGGTGCCTAAGTGGATCAATTCAAAATGCCAGCCTATTGCCATTCGCAATGTAATTAATTATTTGGTGGGAAGTATGCTCAATGAGCGCACCTACAATCAAACCTTCGAAATAGGCGGCCCTGACGTGATGACCTATAAGCAAATGCTGAAAGTATTTGCACTCACCCGGGGGATCAAATCCCGGATTTTTTTACTTCCTCTTGTCGCTTCGCGCCTTTCCGCTTTGTGGGTTTATTTACTCACTTCGGTCAATTATTCAATTGCCAGGCATTTTACTCAAAGCATGAAAAATGATGTTGTCTGCAATGAAAACAAAATCCGTGAGATTATCCCCCAGCAATTATTGTCCTACAGGGAAGCGATTGACCTTGCCATTAGTGCGATTGAACAAAATATGGTTGTATCGAGCTGGAGAGAAGCAGCAACTGCAAGTTTCAGCACACTGGATATTAATGAGTATATTAATGTGCCGAGCTACGGTTGTTTTTTTGATCGTAAATGGATTGAAATTGAAAAAGGGAAGGTGAGTGAAGTAACCCATCGTTTTTTTGAGATTGGTGGTACGCATGGCTGGTACTATGCCGACGCTCTATGGCGATTGCGTGGTTTAATTGATAAAATTTTTGGTGGAGTGGGGATGAAACGGGGAAGGAGAAGCGATGTAGATTTGAAAGCCGGCGATGTACTTGATTTCTGGCGTGTGCTACTCGCCGACAGAAGAAATCATCGCCTGCTTTTATTTGCGGAAATGAAACTGCCGGGGCATGCATGGCTGGAATTTGAAATTATTGAAAATGATAACCGCGCCATTCTGAAACAAACCGCTACTTTTCGACCAATTGGCTTATGGGGAAGAATATACTGGTACGCTATGCTCCCGTTTCATTTTTTTATTTTTCGAAATATGATCCGCCTGATTGCTGGGAAGAATACAAACTCAGTTCATGGTGGAAAAGTCGGTATGGGCAATGATTGAAGTTTGTGCCCAATCTAAATTTGCAGAATTTTTAATTGAATAGTTTAGATTCTGCTGAATACCTACTTGGTTTACCCGCGCACGGGGTTTGACCAGGCTAAAAGAGACTTATCAAACCCCTCATTTGATTCCTTACTTCACTCTGAAACCCTCGTCAAATGTGCCATTGAAAATAAAAGGACTGCCGGAATTTTCCGACAGTCCTATCAGTGGACCCGGCGGGAGTCGAACCCGCGTCCAAACGAGGAACCATTCAGGTTTCTACATGCTTATCCTGTGATTGGTTTTCGATGAACGGCAGGTCACAGACAACCAACCGATCACTTAGTTTGTGAGTTTTAACCTCTGGCTACAAACATCACCTTTGGCGATCTCCCTTTGATGAAGCCTCATTGCCTGGCACCAGGAGCGGGGTGACCGGCGAGACTTACCCGTCCCGTCACCTTGTGGCGGGATTAAGCGTAATCACATACTGCGATCAGGCTGCGAGTGCATAAGAAGTGTTGTCATTTCTGACTGGTATCCTCAGATTTAAGAGCTAAAACACCAAAGGCTCTGCATGCTTGCTCAATCGTTCATCCCGCTGTCAAATCCAAGGTCGGGCCCGGATCTTTACGAAATGAAGTTTGAAACTTCAAAGAACTGCTGCAAAGTTAGCAATAATTACACCAGCCTGTTTTACTGCCATTGTTTATTTTCGCGGCAAATCAATGGAGTATGAAGATTGGAATTATTCGTGAAGGAAAGGTACCTCCGGATTTTCGGGTGCCCTTTTCACCGCAACAATGTGTAAAAGTACAACAGGCTTTTCCAGAAACTACTGTCATTGTTCAACCCAGCCCGATCCGGAAATTCAGGGATGAAGAGTACTCTGCCGCAGGCATCCGCCTTGACGAAGACCTGTCGGATTGTGACATTCTGATGGGAATCAAAGAAGTTCCGGTGGAGCATTTGCTGCCGGAAAAAACATACCTCTTTTTTTCACATACAATGAAGAAACAACCGCACAATGCGAAGCTACTTCAGTCAATTCTTGAAAAGAAGATACGGCTGATTGATTATGAAGCATTGCGCGATACAGGAGGGCATCGCATTATCGGTTTTGGCCGCTATGCTGGAATCATTGGAGCCTATGAGGGATTCAGGGCTTTTGGAAAAAAGCATGACCTCTACCAACTGAGATCACCATCAGATTGTACCGATAGGAGAGAGATGGAAGAAGAACTCAAGAAAATAAAGTGGCCTGCTTCAATGAAAATTGTTATGACGGGTTTTGGCCGCGTGGGAAGAGGGGCGGAGGAGATTATGAAAATACTTCCGGTAAAACAGGTTTCGGTAAAACAATTCATCACTCAGTCCTTTTCTGAACCGGTGTATATTCATATTGACACACACGAGTACTATGAACGGCATATTGATGGGGGATTTGAAAAAAAAGATTTTTATAATAATCCCGGACACTATTTCTCTGTGCTTCCCGGTATTGTGCGCCGCGCTGACCTTTACATCGCTTGCCACCTTTGGGCTTCAGGCAATCCTGTACTGATTACGCGAGAAGATATGCTGCACCGCGACTGGAAGTGTAATGTAATCGCAGACGTAAGCTGTGATACCAACGGCCCCATTGCCTCAACGATTCGTGCATCTAAAATTTCTGAACCAATCTATGGATATGACCGCGAGACTGGAAAAGAAACTAACTGGGATGCTCCCAATGCAATCTGCGTAATGGCAATTGATAATCTACCGTGTGAGCTTCCAAAGGATGCTTCTGTGGACTTTGGCAATGAACTGATCAGTAAAGTTCTCCCCTTGCTCCTCGGTGATGATTCTGACGATATTATCTGGAAAGCAACGGAAACAACACTGGAGGGAGAGCTTACACCGCATTTTGAATATCTGAAGGACTACGCGGGCGGGAATAGTGTAAAATGATATCGGATATTCAATGTCCTTTATTCTTGGAAATTACTGTGCAGAAAAAGTAAAGGTGATGGTTCCGTCCTGTTTTTTCTCTGCGTCATCCTTGTAATCAAATTTCCAGCGACGTGCGTAAGAAAGAGACTCCTCGCGAATACAATCGTTACCGGAAGTTTTTCCTTCATCTATCTCAGCACTGGTCACCGCACCGGATTTATCAACGACAATTTTTATGACTACTGTTCCTGAAGACTTACAGCGATAGGTGGGTCTTGGGGTAAACTTTGCCTGTCGCCCGCTCAGTAAATATTCAGCAGAAACAGGGCCTGAGTAACTTTTTGTGCTCTGATTTTTATACCAATCGGTATCATTTTCTTTTGGAACATTCTTTTTATCCTGAGCATTCTTGGCATCATCCTTTTTTTCGTTCACGCTAAGATCTTTATGTGTTGACTTGAGGTTTTCGAATTCGGACTGTTCTAGGTTTTTCAAGTTCTGCAAAACTTCGGCTTCGATTTCTGCCTGAGTTTTTCCTGAATAATTCACTCGCTCACCGGTGCGCTGTGATTGAGAGTTAGCCAGCAGGTTACGCACCTCTTCACTCATGGTAGAGGGCAATGAATTCTGTTGATTTTCCATTTCCTCTGGTGGTGCGAACTCAAGATCGAGAACTTCAACGCGGGCTTCTTGTTCTTGCTGTTCCATCTTGGGTGTTGCTGTAAGTATATACATTACCGCAAGGAAAAAAATGTGTATAATCAAGGCGGTAATAATGGCTTGGAATACCAATGCCCCTTTTTTTGATGGGCGTGCATTCAGCACCATTGACAGACGACTTGGTACAGAACTATTATGATCTTGGATGGTGTTTTTCAAATATTTTCTGAAGTTGCACGAAAGTAAGCCGTTGCGGGGACTTTTTCAGTATCGTTATATTCTGTTAATAACGAGCCAATGTCAAAACCTACGTCCATTATTTGACATAAACGGGGCAAAAAGCCGTAAATTGGCTCCGAAATTGATAAATGCGAAACACATTAAAACCATACTTATGAAAAAAATTCTTGCATTGATGGCCTTGGTAGCATTTTTTGGGATAGCTACGCAGGCTCAGACTACCGCTTCCTCTGGTACTTCAAAAGTTAAAAAAGAGGCGGTATCGAAAGAGAAAAAGGAATCCTGCAAAGCCACTAAAGGAAAAGATGGATGTTGCGCCGCAAAAGCGGCGAGTGCTACTGAGGGGAATACTTCAGTAACGGGTTCTACCACTGAAAATGCTTCCTGTGTAGGGGAAAAGAAATCCTGTTGTTCAGGAGATGCAAAAAAGGAATGTTGCAGTAAGGGAGAAAAGAAAAAAGCAAAGAGAGAAAGTTGACCTGCCTGAGATCGTAGTAAGCCCCGCATTTGCGGGGCTTTTTATTTCTATTGAAGTAAATGCAGTGATGATTTAGGGTTTTATTGGTATTGTTTTTAGAACATTCGCTTAATGATTCTCAGAGTCCAAAGTGTTTTTCGGCCATTTCTCTGACATTTTCCCCAATGGCAAGTGCTGCGGTTGCAGCGGGTGATGGCGCATTCAATACATGGATGCTGTGGTCGGTATATTCAATGCGGAAATCATCGCGTGTGTCGCCATCTTCACGGAGCAGCAGGGCCCTCACTCCTGCCCGTCCGGGGACGATATCGTCCATTGTGAGATCGGGACCAAGGCGCTGTAGTGTTTTGAGAAAAAGCCGTTTTGAAAATGCCCTGCGGTATTCATCAATACCGAACTTCATATTTTGCATAAAAAGTTTCCAAGTACCGATGTAGGAGAGAGCATCTACCGTATCCTTCAGGTTGAAATCCGTTTTTCCGTAGCCTTCGCGTTTAAACGTGAAGACTGCATTTGGGCCACATTCAACAGAGCCATCAACCATACGTGTAAAGTGTACTCCGAGAAAAGGAAAGTCTGGATTAGGGACAGGATAGATTAGATTACGTACCTTGTGTTTTGCATGATCCGCCAGTTCGTAGTAATCTCCGCGGAATCCAACAACTTTTTCTTTTAGCTGTACTCCATCTTTTTTTGCGAGGCGATCGGCCTGCAATCCACCGCAGAAAATAAGTTTACCTGTACTGTATTTTCCTTTTGAAGTGATAACTTTAATAAAAGAGCCTTCGCGTACAAAATCAATCGCCTCTTCACCGGTATGTACTTCACTTTCTAATTGTATGCCTTTTGCGCACAGCACCATTTTCTCTGTGGCCATACGGAAATCAATGATACCGGTACAGCCGACAAAAATTCCTGATGTGCCTGTGCAGAATGGTTCAATTTCGCGGATTTGCTGAGCATTGACCATTCGAATATCTTCTATTCCGTTTTCAATTCCTTTTTTATAGATATTTTGGAGTTGTGGGAGTTCGGAAGAGTCCATCGCAACAATGAGCTTCCCACATATATCGTGTCGCACATTGTTTTCTTTTGCAAATTGTACCAACTCCTTTCTTCCTTTAACGCAGTTCACCGCTTTTAGTGATCCGGGTTTGTAATAGATTCCGGAGTGGAGCACTCCACTGTTGTTACCGGTTTGGTGGTCGGCAAGATTTTTTTCCTTTTCAAGCAAAAGGATTTTCAATTCGCGGTGCTTTTGCTGAATCTTATACAAAGTTGCTGCACCAACAATACCACCGCCGATAATGGTAATATCAAAGTGTTGTTCCACTGTGATGAAATTTTTGCGAAAGTATTGTTTGCATAAGAGAAACGCATTAAATTTTTTTTATGAAGAAAAAATGAACGAGAGGATGTAAGACAATAAATTTTAGCAGCAATTGAGAATCGCGTTACATTTCCGCCCATGAAAGCAACGAAAAGGGTACAAAATGCCTGGGCGATGTATGACTGGGCCAACTCTACTTACAGCCTCGTAATTGGCACTGCGATATTTCCTCTTTTTTACGCAGGGGTTACAAAGAATATGGTGCAGGGTGGCGCTTTTGATGATGTGATTTTTTTCGGGCGTATTTTTAAAAATACGGAGGTGCTCTCCTATTGCCTCGCATTGGGTATGGCATTGGTATGTATTCTTTCTCCCACACTTTCCGGTATTGCAGATTATATGGAGCGGAAAAAGACGTTCATGAAATTTTTTTGTTATCTGGGAGCATTGGCCTGCGGGTCGCTGGTTTTTTTCGATATACATCATTTTGAACTGAGTATGGTAAGCGTCGTGATTGCCTGTCTCGGGTTCTGGTGCAGCTATGCTTTTTCCAATTCCTTTTTACCTGAAATAGCCGAGCCGGAAGAGCAGGATAAACTGAGCGCAAAAGCCTATTCTCTGGGTTACATCGGCAGTGTTATATTATTGGTCATTAACCTTGTCATGATTCAGGTCTATGGTGTTGAACCTTACTGGTCCTTTGTAACGGTAGCTGTATGGTGGATCGGATTTGCCCAGTACACATTTTATCACCTGAAAGAAAAAAAGAAAGACGTTGCGTTTACTACATCGGTCATCGGTAAAGGCTTTCGCGAGCTAAGGCGGGTATGGGAAGAGCTCAGAGAAACGAAACGACTAAAACGATATCTGCTTACTTTCTTTGTAATGAGTATGGGAGTGCAGACTATAATGCAAATGGCTTCTCTTTTCGGGACGAAAGAAGTAACACAGATAGATGAAATGGGAAACACGGTTATTGGTCTAAATGCTACCCAATTGATAGTGGCGGTGTTGCTTGTGCAGTTGATCGCTGTTCCAGGGGCAATGACTTTTTCATTTGCATCGCGCAAGTTGGGCAACTTAATCATATTAAAAATTGCATTGTTGGTGTGGATTGCGGTCTGCCTGTTTGCATATTTTGGAGTGCATAGCCCAGTTGAATTCTATATTACTGCCGGTGCGATTGGTTTTATTATGGGGGGCACTCAGTCGCTGGCGCGCAGTACTTACTCTAAGTTTCTTCCGGAGACAGAAGACACTGCCTCCTACTTCAGTTTTTTTGATGCCACTGAAAAGGTTGGTCTCATCATCGGACTTCTCTCCTTTGGTTACATTGAAGGTTTTGCCGGTAGCATGAGAGCTTCGGTACTTGCACTGATCAGTTTCTTTGTGATAGGATTTATCCTGATTCTTTTTGTTCCCCAAAAGGAGAATAGCGGTGGAGAAAAAGTTTTCAGGGTATGAAATTATTGAGAGGCATCTATCCAGGAAGCAATGAAATACATATAAGCAATACCGCCGGCCATGGTCAGTTTTGCCCAGATACTGGCGGAAGAAAATTCTTTTTTCTCTTTTGCGGAAAGTGTTTTATATAATGTCACTAAAAGCGGGAATACAATGAGAAAGAAGGCAGAGAGCACCGCGAGCCAATTTTTTCCATTCATCCGGTATAAAAAATAAATGGCAAAAGCAATCAGCGATATAACTATTCCAATGAGCGCTGCGATATATTTTTTTGTTACTCCGATCCCTGCATATATCGGCAAGGTACGATAACCGCCGGCGGTATCGCCTTTGAGGTCTTCCATATCTTTTAGAGCTTCGCGTATCAGTGTCAGAACAAACGCAAATGCGGCATATCCGCCGGTGTATTCCCAGAGTGTTGAGAAAAGTTTTGCGGGATCAGCCAGCATATCGCTGTATCGTTGTTCCACGGGTAGAATCTCAAAATAGCCGGTCCATACGGGAACAGCAGCTACACAAATTGCTACTGCCAGATTGCCTGCTAAGGGCATTCTCTTCAGAACAGGGGAATACCACCAGAGAATTGTAGCGATTATTATAGGGAAAAGGAGGGCCCACCAGAGGCCGGTTTTATAGCACAATACTACAGTGAGTACTGTTGCAATGATATTACATGACTGATGAAGGATGATGGCTACCCTTCGTTTGACTTTTTTGCCGATAATGATGCGTTCGGGTTTATTGATCTGGTCAACTTTTCTGTCAAAATAATCGTTGATGATATTGCCTGCTGCGGCCAGCAATATCATTACGAGGCATGATAGGAAAAATAATCCGGGAGAGAGTGCAGCTTTGATACCGATGGAGGCACTTTCGCAAAGTGGGGCAATAATAAAATAGCGAAGGCTATACATGGTCGCAGCAATTATTAACAAATTGACAGGACGAGCGAGCCGTATTATTGAAGCAATACCAGACAAAGGCCGTTAAAAAGTTTAGATGCAAAGATGCGGTGAAGCGAGTAAATTTGTCTCTCTAATTTTTGTCCCTAACCTTATATGGAAGAGATAACCCGGGAAATTTCACAGTCCTCGCAGGCATTGTCTGCTCCTGTACACTTGTTGGTGTTCGGCAAGCATGATTATATAGTTCAAAATGCTGAAACGCTATTGCGGAAGGAGGCCTATTCTACTGTTGGTTTTGTCGAGGTGGACAAGGCGATTGAGTATATCCGCACCAAACCGGTGGACGGTATTTTGTTTTCGGGAGGAGTGGATCCTCACCACAAGCAGGAGTTGAAGGACATTGTAAACAAAGATTTTAAAAATATCCGGCTTATGGAGCATTTTGGTGGCCCCGCCACCATTCTTGACGAGGTGAGGTTTGTATTTCGCGATTCCAGTAGGGTCTGACCACTTTAACCCGTCATTTCCCTTTTCAAAGTATCTACTGTATTGGCGGGGAGGTTTTTTAAGTCGAGCAGCATCAGGCCGTCGAGTGCATTATTGAATTTCGGATCTGCATTGAAGGCGAGGATTTTTGCATTCTGCTTCAGGTATTTTTTCAGCAGCACCGGCATCGTAAAGCTTGAAGGCTCAATTTCTGCGATGATGCGATCCATTTTTTTCAGGTCACTTTGCGATGAGTCCACCAGTACATCGGTATCCACATTTTTTATCTTAGGCTTAAACTGGTTGCGCGGTTGAACAAAACGTGCAAGGTGATGATCGAAATAATTTTTCTGAATAAATTGTATGATCAGTTCTTTCGATACTTCCTGGTAAGAATTGGAAATACTGACCGGGCCTATGATATAGCGAAACTGAGGATTGGCCATCAGATAAAACAGTATTCCTTTCCACAAGAGAAAAAGGGAAAGATGGTGTTTTTGATACTCCGCGACAATGAAGGAGCGTCCGAGTTCCAATGATTTATTCAATATTGGCTTTAGGCGATAGCTCATCTTGAACAGGCTACTCGTATAGAATCCTCTTATTCCATAGCGCGACATGATCTGTAATCCATTGCCAATCCGGTATGCGCCGGCAATTTTTTTCGCCTGCTTATCCCAAAGAATCAGATGATTGTAATATATATCATATTCATCCAGGTCAATATTTTTGTTGGTACCTTCTCCAACCTGCCGGAAGGTTATTTCACGTAACCGGCCGATCTCGCGCAGTATGTTTGGAATGGCACCGCTTGAAACCACATAACATTCGAAGGGGTCGTGTGACAGTGTACGGAAAGGAGCAATAGAGTCAATTTCCTGCTGGATAATGCTTGAGTCAACCGGCGGAATGATCTCGTCTTCCCGTGTTGGAAAGCGGAACAAACGGAAATAGTCGCGTTTAACTTCGAAGTTTGTTCCAATGGCATAGGTCTTTGCACGCAGATAACGACCATACTGTTCAATGTCAACAAAGGATTCCGTATCTCTGGGTTGAATTGTTTTTCCAATTCGGAGGCGGATGGTCTTTCCTTTTTTCTTGAATATTTCCGCCGGCAGCCTCAAGGTACGCAGATCAGGATGGATCAGCCCTATAAGGTGAAAGATATAGGAGTTAGCACCATCAAAACAAATGGGGATAATAGGCACTTTTGCATTGCGAATGATTTTGAGAGCACTGTTTTGCCATTTCCTGTCGGCGATAGTACGAAGATCTCCCTGGAAGGTAGATACTTCTCCCGCAGGGAATATTCCCAGAGGAAATCCTTTTTCAAGATGGGCAATAGCAGCCTTGAGTCCGGCGATATTACTAAAAGCAGATTTTCTGCTTTCAAACGGATTGACTGCTAAAAAGTAATTTTTGATAGGCTCAACGTTTTGTAGCAGGAAGTTGGCCATTACTTTGAAATCGGGTCTGACCTGTGCAATTGTTTTAATCAGAGCCAAGCCATCCAATGCTCCAAACGGGTGGTTGGCGACGATAATAAATGGGCCTGTGGCGGGAATATGTTCGAGATCGGTTTTGTCAAATTCGAGATGAAGATCGAGAGTTTGAAAAAGCCGGTCAATAGCACTCAGTCCCTCTTCCCGACAAATGGCATCATACAGGTCGTTTACTTTTTCTATTCCTGAAACACGCGCCAGTAAAGGAATGATAGGATTGTCCTTTGGTATTCTGGCGGCATTCGCAAGTACCTCTTTTGGAATTAACTTTTTTGTTTCTCTTTCTTCCATTTCAATCCGAAAGGTAGCAATGAATTGTGAACCCTGAAGAAGGTATGTCTCAATTTAAATTTTTATTGTATTGAGCGATGGTTTGTTAAGATACATATCTGAATGCGAGGTATTTTCAATGCATATTGAACCGCATATTAGTGGTTTTTGCGGAATATAATGTGAGAGGTATTCGTTCTTGGGAAGTTATACTGTCTTGGTTGTTTTTTTACCCTTCTTTTCTGTCGAATAAGTTTTTGTCATACTGTTTCAAATTCTTTCGGATAGAATACAGTACCTGAAATATTTTTAAGCCCGTCCTTTACTAATTCAATTACCATAAAAGCATTTGAAGGGACATTAAACGGGGCATTGATTCCCCATTTTTCTGCCGGTTCAAACCCGAATTTTGGGTAATAGTGTTCATGGCCTAAAACGATTACGGATTTAAAGCCTGATTTCCTTGCTGCTTCCAATCCTTCCCTGATGAGCCTCCTTCCAACTCCACGTTTTTGAAACTCAGGTATTACAGCCATTGGGGCGAGTGCTAAGCTCCCATGCATATTTCCTCTGTTGTCCTTTATGAGGATTTTGGTAAATAAAATATGTCCAATGACTTTATCATTTTTTGTTGCTACAATAGAAAGTTCAGGGACGAAAACTGCGTGGTTGTTTCTTAAAGCGGTTATCAATTTTGCTTCATTTTCCTGCCCGAACGCAATTCGATTGATTTCAAAAATTTCTTTGAAGTCGTCTGGGGTTTCTTGTCTTATTGTCAATTTTTCTTTCATTTTAGTTATGTTCCTTTTGTCGTTATATATTGTGTGATGCAAAGTGCTGAAAAATGAACTTTCTTACCTTTGAATAAATTAATTTCATTCAATAAAATGCCAAACAATCTTTCTGAAATTTTAGTGATCGGTGTTTCTTCCAGGGCTCTGTTTGATCTTGAAAAGGAAAACGAAATATACACTCAGGAAGGTATCAAGCGTTTTCGCCAATACCAGCTCGAGAATGAAGAGAAGGTGCTGGATCCCGGCACCGCATTTCATCTTGTGCAGAGTCTGCTGGAATTGAACCGTCAGGCCAGCCAGCCTATTGTAGAAGTAGTGGTCATGTCGCGCAACAGTCCTGAGACAGGAGTCCGGGTAATGAATTCG
>JADLBA010000124.1 GCA_020848015.1 Crocinitomicaceae bacterium
TCCCGCATCAATGCCGGAAATGAATTGAATCCGGTGTACAGAACCACCGAAAAACTTTCAGCAAAAGGTCTCAACAGCAATGGTATTGCAAAGATTACGCGGCAACTCATTAATGAGGTAAAAGGAGGTATTCCGGAAAATCTTCCGTCTGAAGTAATAAGGCGTTTCAGGCTAATGCCACGGCAGGAAGCTTTTTTTCATATCCATGCTCCTAATGATCTGCAGCACCTTGAAGCGGCAAAAAGAAGATTGAAATTCGAAGAACTCTTTTTCATTCAGATACAGTTAGCGAAGCAGAAACTTATCAATACACGGTTAGAGCGGGGAGTGGTTTTTGAAAAAGTAGGACTGCTTTTCAATACATTTTTTGAGAAACACCTTCCTTTTAACCTTACCGGAGCTCAAAAAAGAGTGATGAAAGAAATTCGCACGGACGTGGCAAGAGGTTATCACATGAATCGGCTGTTGCAGGGAGATGTTGGAAGTGGTAAAACCATTATTGCTGTTCTTTCTGCGTTGCTGGCAATTGATAACGGATACCAGGTTTGCCTGATGGTTCCAACGGAGATTCTCGCAATACAACATTTTGAAAGTATTTCTTCACTTTTACAGCCACTTACTGAAGCAAGCGGACTCAATGTAAAATTGTTGACAGGATCTTCTACAAAAAGAGAAAGAAAAATCATTTCCGAAGAACTTATTTCTGGAGCGATTGACTTGTTGATTGGCACTCACGCATTGATAGAGCCAACGGTACAGTTTGCAAAGCTGGGGTTAGTAATCATTGATGAACAACACCGTTTTGGTGTGGAGCAACGCGCCTCGCTATGGAAAAAAGCAATACTGCCTCCGCATGTGCTGGTAATGACCGCCACTCCCATTCCGCGAACGCTGGCAATGACACTGTATGGCGATCTCGATAATAGCGTGATTGATGAATTACCTCCGGGAAGAAAACCCATCCAAACCAAGTGGAAATCTGATGCACACAGGATCGAAGTCTTTGGCTTCGTCGAAAAAGAAATAAAAAATGGCCGACAGATCTACATCGTATATCCGCTGATAGAAGAAAGCGAAGCAATGGATTATAAAGATTTGATGGACGGGTACGAGTCGATCGCCAGGCGTTTTCCACTGCCTGATTTTCGCATCAGCATTGTTCATGGAAAAATGAAAGCGGAAGAAAGACGCTATGAAATGGATCAGTTCATTAAGGGCTATACTCATCTAATGGTTGCAACTACCGTGATCGAGGTGGGAGTAAATGTGCCGAATGCATCAGTGATGATCATTGAAAGCGCAGAACGGTTTGGTCTTTCACAACTTCATCAATTGCGTGGTCGTGTTGGACGCGGTGCCGATCAGAGTTATTGTATTTTAATATCGGGAAATAAAGTCAGCGAAGATGCGAGAACTCGACTTGGAACTATGTGTGCAACCAACGATGGTTTCGAAATTGCTGAGGTTGATCTCCAACTGCGCGGCCCCGGAGATATAAGTGGCACCCAACAAAGCGGACTCGTGAACCTTAAACTGGCGGACCTCGCACGTGACCAACAAATGTTATCTGCTGCACGCGAACTCGCTCTTGAAATACTGGATGACGACCCCATGCTCACTGCTCCTGCGAATATTCCGATAGCAATGCATCTTGAACAATTGAAAAAGGATCGGTCAGACTGGTCTAAGATTTCATGAGTGTGAAAATGTGATGCAGATTCTATCCCTTCGATATATTCTTCCTGTTCTTGACTCTTCGAAAGAATCTGATTCACTTATTTCCTGGGTATTCTCCGCAATTTTTCCGATACGCAAAAACACGCCATATTTGTCTTATGAATATTGATCTTACCGGGAAAACTGCCGTTGTCTGTGGATCAACGCAAGGTATCGGCTACGCCGCTGCAAAAGAATTGGCCTTGCTCGGAGCTGATATTGTGCTGATAGCCCGCGATGAAGAAAAACTGAAGAGAGCACAAGAATCACTTAGCCGGAACAACTCCCAACAACACTCTACTTTGGTAGCCGATTTTGGCCATAGCCATAGGCTGTCTGAAGTTATTGCGCAGTGGGCAGAAAAAAGCATTGCACATATCCTCGTAAATAATACGGGCGGACCTGCACCCGGAAAAGCCATTGATGCAGAGACAGAAGATTTCCGGCTTGCATTTAATGCGCACCTTATCAATAATCATGTATTGGTGCAAGCGTTGGTTCCAGGTATGAAAAGCGCTGGATACGGAAGAATCATCAATATTATTTCTACTTCTGTAAAACAACCTCTGCCCAATCTCGGGGTGAGTAATACCATACGCGCCGCTGTTGCCAACTGGGCCAAAACGCTGGCTAATGAGCTGGGAGAATTCAATATTACTGTCAACAATGTATTGCCGGGTGCTACTTCTACTGGACGGCTTGATGCTATCATAAAAAACAAAGCGGGAAAAACCTCTGCATCTTATGAAGAGATACGTTGTGAAATGGAAAATGAGATTCCGCTAAAACGTCTCGGACTGCCTGAAGAGATTGCTGCTGTCATTGCATTTTTAGCTACACCGGCAGCGGCGTATATAAATGGCATCAATTTGCCGGTGGACGGAGGAAGAACGGGAAGCCTTTAGCCTGTTTTACCAAATAGAAGGATGATTTTGTAACAGGAGGTGAGTGGCAGCTATTGAAGCGAGAAAAAAAGGCTGTCTTCAAGACAGCCTTTTCATTATGAGCATTTTCTTTTAATAAAGAAAAAAAATTCTTTCACCCCGGTGATTCAAAATCATCAATACCGGTATTGATTATTTTTGAATGGGCCATTTTGTGGTACACCAATGTATTTTGCCTGATCTTCTGTCAGTTTCTCCAACTCAACACCGATCTTTTCGAGGTGTAGCATGGCCACTTTCTCGTCGAGACGTTTGGGCAGCACATACACTTTGTTCTCATAGTTGTCATGGTTGGCCCACAGTTCGATTTGTGCAAGTGTCTGGTTTGTGAATGAGTTGCTCATTACAAAAGAAGGATGACCCGTAGCGCAGCCGAGATTTACAAGACGTCCTTCCGCAAGAACTATGATGTCTTTGCCATCCACAGTGTATTTGTCCACCTGCGGCTTGATGGTATCCTTTGATTTACCATAGTGAGCGTTCAACCAGGCCATATCAATTTCATTATCGAAATGTCCTATGTTGCACACCACGGCATTGTGTTTCATTGCCTTGAAGTGGCGATCCACAATGATGTTGTGGTTGCCGGTAGCAGTTATCACAATATCTGCTTCTTTGATAGCAGTGTCCATGCGCTTCACTTCGTAGCCCTCCATTGCAGCCTGCAGTGCGCAGATCGGGTCAATTTCAGTCACAATCACTCGCACTCCCGCACTGCTCAGCGATTCAGCACTTCCTTTCCCAACGTCACCATATCCCGCTACAACAGCAACTTTTCCTGCCATCATCAGATCGGTAGCACGACGAAGCGCATCTATCAGCGATTCGCGGCAGCCGTATTTATTGTCGAATTTGCTCTTGGTTACAGAATCATTAATGTTGATCGCAGGAAGGAGAAGCGTTCCTTTTTTCTCACGCTCATAAAGACGCAGAACGCCGGTGGTAGTCTCTTCAGAAATTCCGCGGATCCCCGCTACCAGTTCAGGAAATTTATCGAATACCATATTGGTAAGGTCGCCACCATCATCGAGGATCATATTCAGTGGTTGACCTCCTTCAAATGCATGCAGTGTCTGCTCAATGCACCAGTCGAATTCTTCATTAGTCATTCCTTTCCATGCAAATACAGGAATACCGGCTTCTGCTATGGCGGCAGCAGCGTGATCCTGCGTCGAGAAAATATTGCAGGAGCTCCAGGTCACTTCTGCGCCGAGAGCCTTCAGTGTTTCGATTAGAACGGCAGTCTGGATGGTCATGTGGAGGCAGCCTGCAATGCGGGCTCCTTTTAATGGTTGTGACGGGCCGTACTCTTTGCGAAGGCTCATCAGCCCCGGCATTTCTGCCTCGGCCAGTTTAATCTCTTTCCGACCCCATGCAGCAAGGCTCAGGTCTTTTACTTTGTGCTTCATTACTTGTTGGGCAGTTCTTGTGCTCATTTATCTGTTAGTTTGAAATTAATCATTTGAAAACGAGGCGCGAAGATAGTTTTTTACTTTTGCATCCGCAAACGATTGACCCTCATTTTGGCTCCGATAGTTCAAATCCCCCTGTTTTCAGGCTGTTCAATAGAATCCAAATCCGTTTCCTGTATTTGGGAGGCCACGGAATCAACCGGAAAACTTGAGCAAATGGCGATGGATATGGGATATTTTATTCCCTCCTCAGCCGAGGTTCATCTCGAAAAAAGGAAAAGAGAATGGCTTGTCACAAGGCTCTTATTGCATAGACTCATTGGTAGTGAAGCGGAGTTACTGTTTCGTAAAAACGGACAGCCTTTTCTTTCCAACGGTAGAGCGATTTCAATCAGCCATTCTGAGTCCCTTGCCGGTATTGTGACTGGTGAGAAGTCTGTAGGGATAGATATCCAGGCTCCGGATGAAAAAATTTATCGCATCAGAAAACGGTTTTGCCAACCCGGAGAATTGGAAGATGCATTCAACAGTTTCAATGAACTGGAATACCTGACTGCTATCTGGTGTGCCAAAGAAGCAGTATTTAAGTGTTTTGGAGAAAGAGTACATTTTTCAGAAGATATCAGAATACTACCTTTTAAAATGGGAGACAAAACAGTGATAGCCGAATACAACGGCATTCATGGAA
>JADLBA010000125.1 GCA_020848015.1 Crocinitomicaceae bacterium
AAATCCTTTAGTGCTGTTTCGGAATGGACAGATCCGATATGTCGCATCACCACTCTTTTATTGTTTTGGTAGCGGATCACCTGTACTGCTTTGGCTTTTGATGCGGTCTGAACTACTCTTATTTTCATACTACAATAACCCCCTTAGTGCGGTATTTTTAGTACAAAAAAAAGAATAAGTATTGTTTATCAATAGATTATGACCGCACTAAATTTGATGGGGACAAGTCAGGACGATACATGGATGAACGAGGTGCTCATAATATCCGCCATATTGGATTATTCGTCTATTCAATCCACTTAAAAAATACAGTCTTATTTCAGAAAGCACGTCCTGGATCAGCAATATCGGATAAATGTCTGAAATAATCTGAGATTTTTTCACACAGGAAAGACAAATACAGAAAAGGGAAGATAAATATTTCAATCTCTCCTTCTATCGGAAAATGTGGTTTATAGCAGCGAAGGATTATCGTTCTAATCCGGCAATTCAATGCGGAAGGTGGTACCTTTCCCCATCTCACTCGACTTCACAAAAATTTTTCCGTTGTGATAATTTTCAATAATTCTTTTCACCAGAGAAAGTCCAAGCCCCCAGCCTCTTTTCTTTGTTGTAAATCCGGGTTGAAAAACCGTCTTCCATTTGTTTTTTGCAATTCCCTTGCCGGTATCGCTGACCTCGATCACAGCACCGCCTCCTTCCTCCAGCACTCTTGCAGAAAGTCTTCCTTCCCCGTCCATAGCATCCACAGCATTCTTGACGAGATTTTCGAGTACCCAACCGAACAGCGGCTTATTGATCTTCGCTGTTATTGAGGTATCTTCACACTTCACTGAAAAAGCGACGTGCGAAGAAACTCTCTTTTGCAGATAATCAAACGAAGACTGCACTATTTCAAGCACGTTTGTTTCCTGTAGATCTGCATTAGACCCAATCTTCGAAAAGCGATCCGTAATTGTATTGAGACGCTCAATATCCTTATTCAGCTCTGCCAGTATGCTTTTATCCACACCATTTTCGGCGAGCAGATCTGTCCACGCCATCAGTGAAGAAAGGGGCGTTCCGAGTTGATGAGCAGTTTCTTTGGCCATACCCACCCACACCTGATTCTGCTCGGCCTTTCTGAATGTAGAAAAAATCAGGTAGCTGATCAGCAGGAAAGCACCAACCAATATCAATTGAATGACAGGAAAAAGTTGGAGTTGTTTGATGATCACCGAGTCCTCATAGAAAATAAACTCTTTGCCCTGCCCCGGCAATTCGATCATGATAGGAGTATTTTCTTCCCTCATTCTCCCAATCTTTCTTTCAGCAAGCTCAGGGGTTGCCACCAGCGAGGTATCAATATTTCCTAATTTGAGTACCCTCCTTTGAGTGCTGTCTGTCACAATAACCGGTACAGAGGCAGCATTGATCACCGTTTCTGAAATAAACGAATTGATCAGGTCATCCATGGTGCTCTGCAACTTCATAAACAGATAGCTGTCGTTGTAGTAAACTTTGAGACCCACTTCCGGAAAGGTGATCGGGGCATATTTCGATTGCATCACCTGAAAAAGAGAATCTATATAACGATCGTCCTCTTTTTTTTCATCCGGAAGATTAGCTGAATTGACTAATTTTCCTTCATCGTCATAAATTAATACGGGGATAGAAGGATTGTTATCGGGGAGAAACTGGGCGACAAAGGTCAGGTCGCTCTGATCATTCGGGTCGGAAAGTATTTGATAAACCTGTGCCAGTATATCGGCCTTTTTTCTTTCTTCCGCCCGCAAGTTATCAAACAACTGCTCTGTGAATTTCACTAGTTCAGCACGTCGCTGAATAGCCTCACTCCACAACTCAACCTTTTGGTGCTCACCCTCTCTGATCTTTTCGGCAATGTGGTTACTATACCACAAAGTGATGCCGACAATCACCATTGCCATGAACAAAAGGAAAATTTTCCAGCGTTGCTTATTGCTATAAATATTCACAGCAACGAAGATAAGAAGGTGATGAAGGAAATTAAAAGAATGAATAAAGAAGGGTTTCTTCCGGAAAGGTGATTGGAAATTGCCTTTTCGCAATCACCGGCTGTTTGAATTATAAGAGGAAATATTCCGCTATCCAATAATACCTACCACCTTTCGCAATCAGCAAACAAAGAAATATATTCAGGTGAGTACAATACAGCAATAGAAGCTGGGGTTCTTGAAAGTTAATATAAGAATAATCAGGCAGAATAAATGAAAATTTTTGACGAAACAACCCTTATACATCAAAATAAACGCAGCAACGGATAAAAATAAAAAGATCACTGCGGCCTACGGAACACAAATCAAATAAAACAGGTTCAGAAGCTCTTAACGAAAATCAAAAGAGAAACATTAGGATTAACAACAACCAACAATATTCCATCAGTCACAACTGATATTGCTTCTTTAATTTTCCGGACACAATGCCACTTCTGGTGGAACAATTAGTAGCGATGGCGGATCGGCTGTTACAGAAAGAGGAGTTTGCTGGAGTGCTTCACCCATACCGACATTAACCAACGACTTCACTTCTGACGGAAATGGAATGGGAGCATATAGCAGTATGCTAGCCGGCCTTTCTCTTTCAACCAATTATTATGTACGCGCTTACGCGACAAACAGTATTGGCACGGCTTACGGTAACGAAATTTCATTTTCTTTTACCTCGGGTACAGTAATCCAATTCACTATCACAGGAAGTTCATCGTGGAGTGTTCCCGAAGGTGTTGGTTCTGGAGAAGTATTAGTCGTGGGCGGCGGGGGTGGTGGTGGCTCCGAACCGGGCTTTCCTGCGGCAAGCGGAGGTACGGGCGGAGGAGGAAATGGCTCCAACACCAGCGGAGGTAACGGTGCGGATGGAATGCCGAATACCGGTGGAGGTGGAGGAGGTACACGCAGTAATATTACTAATGAAACAGGGGGGCATGAAGGCTCCGGAATCATTGTAGTAAGGTATTGAGAGTGAAAAGTGAAAAGTGTAAAGTGTAAAAATGAAAAAGCCCTCTTTCGCAAAGCTGTGGAGGGCAAAAGGAGAAGGTGGGCTGTGCTGGATTCGAACCAGTGACCTCTACCATGTCAAGGTAGCGCTCTAACCAACTGAGCTAACAGCCCGAAAGGGGCGCAAAAATAACCGAAATAGTTATTGCGAAGAGGTCACGCGGAATCCAATATCGTAAATTCCCTTCAACTCCTCGGTTCTCATAGCCTGTGCGATTTCCACTTTGTAGTGTCCCGCAAGCGGAAATTGCTTCCGTTCTTTAAACAAAATACGGCTGTCATATAGATCGCCAAGGCCGCTGCCGTACCATCTGCCGGTAGGGTCGGCCAGCGGACATTCGAGTGTGTCCACCGATTTTTTTCCATTCGGAAATTCCATCGCAACAAACAGAAAAATATTGCTAAACGGATACTCTTCTCCGTTGCGGAGATTGATATAAAAATTGTGCAGTCTTACTGTATCGGACACATCAAATTCCATTGTGAAAGGGTTGGCTGCTTTCCACACACCTTTTTCGATCTTTTCATTTTTTTCAAAAACAACATTGTGATCACAGGAAGCCAAAAAAAATAACATAGAGACGATCAGAAGTGCCGTCATCTTTTCAATTGAAAAGGAAAATATCTGATTTAATTTTTCTGCGGTATGATGGCTTGCTTTCATAAGGTGAATGAAGAATTTCCGGCTAATTCACCGGTTTCTCTCCGCCTCCCTGCGGGCGATTTTCACGCGGGGGTCTATTGCTTCCTTTATTGCTTCCACCCTGGCGAAGGTTACGTGGTGGCTGCTCGGACTGATTCGTCCGTTGTCCTTTTTCTTTATTCGCGGACGGCTGAGGCCGTTCATTTTTCCGGCTATCCTTGCGTGGCTGGTCGCGGCGTTGTTGCTGTTGTTTATGGGATGCACCACGATCAGCACCTTCACCGGCCTGACGGATTGTTTTTTTATCGCCTCCCTGTCTGTGTTGCCCCTTTCCTCCCCGGTGGTTGCGACCTTTCTTTTTGCGATCAAAGCGCGTCAGGCTATCCTGCCCAACCACTTGTGCAAACTCTGTTTCACTTGCTGCTGGTGCTTCTTCTTCAATAAAATCGTCGAGGTCTTGTACTTCAATCCCTTTGAGATTCATTTCCTGGATTTCACGCACAGCATCGGTAGTTAGTGAGAAAGGAGACACCGTGGGCTGACCTTCATAAACGTAAAACATCAATCGTTTAAAAATATCTGTTTTAATGTGAGTAGCGATGCCTTTTGGGAGTTTCAACCTCACGTTGGAAGGTGGCAGGTCTTTAAGAGCTTCGACATACTGATCCAGTTCATAATTGAGACAACACTTCAGCTTTCCGCACTGCCCGGCAAGTTTTGCCGGATTCAATGATAATTGCTGGTAGCGTGCTGCGCTGGTTGATACCGCACGGAAGTCGGTGAGCCAGGTGGAGCAGCAAAGTTCTCTTCCACATGAACCGATGCCGCCTATTCGCCCCGCCTCAATGCGAAGTCCTATCTGGCGCATTTCTATCCTAACCCTGAAAGTTTCAGCATACTTCCTTATTAATTCACGAAAATCAACGCGATCATCCGCCGTATAATAAAATGTCGCTTTGGACTTATCGCCCTGGTATTCTACATCGCTGATCTTCATATCGAGGCCGAGTTCGCGAGCGAGAATACGGGCTTTCATCATGGTCTCGTGTTCGAGTTTTCTCGCTTCCTGCCAGCGTTGCACATCCTCTTCTTTAGCCTTCCTGTATATTTTTTTCAGTTCGTAGTTGTCTTTGATCTCTTTGCGTTTCATCTGCATTCTCACCAATTCCCCGGTGAGAGAGATCACACCAACATCGTGGCCGGGAGAGCACTCCACAGCAACTACATCTCCGGCGTATAATTCCAGATTGGAAGAGTTCCTGAAAAATCCCTTTCTGCTATTTTTAAAACGCACCTCAACAACGTCAAACATTTTCTGACCTTCGGGAAGTCGCATTCCCGATAACCAGTCGAATACATCTAATTTATTGCACCCGTAGGTGCCACATGCGCCATTGTTTTTACAACCACGCGGCAAACCACTATTATTAGAACAACCTGAACATCCCATTGGAGTATAAAAATTAATCTGCTACACTTATTTCATTCTTCTGTCACATTATCTGCCCGCAGCAGACAAAGTCCAAAGGTAAGACTTTGATGGCAATGGCGAAACGGGAGATGGAAAGGCTTTGGCAATTGGGGGTTTAGAGGGTCATAGCACATACCCTGAGCCTTGGTTACGGAGTCGTTTCAGGCTGCCGGATGAGGAGGCGATGAAACTTTAGTGAGAGGTCGGTGAAAACAATCGTTGACAGTGCATTTCGTGAAATATCCCGGTGAGCATCATTGAGTTCGTTCATGAGTTCGATGGCATTGAGTTCATTGATGAAGCGGGAGAATTTGACAGAAAAATCTCTTTCCCCCGTATTCATTCTTACCAGCCCCTCTCCGGCATAGTTTAGCATCAGATTTTGCCTGACCTGGTCGAGTGCATAAACGATGAAATCTTTTTTTTCTTCACGGGTTTTTTCATTCATTGATTCCACCCAGCGCGCAATTTTTCCCACATCACGCGAATAGCAAATGCGCATCCATTCGATGAATTGTGTCGAATAGAGTATGTTTGGGTCGTTTGCTTTTGAAAGTTGGCGGGCTTTCCACCAGTTTCCATCGGCATAGTGAGCAATGGCACTTGCCTGATCAGCGGAAACTCCTTCCTTTTCAAGTGCTTGTTCAATATCTGCATCGGAGAGCTTAGGCACTGGAATTACCTGTACCCGCGATAGAATCGTCGGAAGAATAGAATCAATACTACAGGCAACAAAAAGGAAAATTGTTTTTTCCGGTGGTTCTTCCACAATTTTCAGCAACTTATTGGCGGTCTCCGTTTTCATAAGTTCCGCCATCCACACCACCATGAATTTATAGCCCCCTTCATAAGAGGTAAGTGAAAGTTTGCGAATGATACTAGCCGCTTCCTTTACGCCGAATATCAATTGTTTGTTGTCTCTCGTCAGTGCATTGCGCCAGTGATCTGTATCAAAATTATAACTTTCCGCCAACACTTCACGCCATTCTTTAGAAAAATGGTCGGACATATCCCTGTCGTCCGTATTGAAGTATGGGAACGAAAAATAGAGGTCAGCAAACTGATTCGACTGAAACTTTCTACAGGTAGGACAGGTGCCGCATGAGTCGGATTCAGTTTTTTGGGGGCAGGAAATGTATTGAGCGAATGAGAGGGCCAAGGCCAGATTTCCGGATCCTTCCGGGCCGAGAAACATCAGTGCGTGGGCAATTCGCTGATCGTAGAACGATTTGAGCAACCGCTCTTTTATTTCTTCCTGACCTATGATTTCGCTGAACCGCACTTTTCAGAAGTATTGTGCGAAGATACTACTGTCAGCCCACTGCAAGAAGGGAAAGTTGCATCAATGAAAAACCTCGTGCAGTACAGCAAGTGATTCAATGCTCCTGATCTTGTCTAAATGGAGTTGCAGATACAGCACCAGACTATCGAGCAGTTTCTTTCGAATACCGGCGGGAATATTCACCTCTCTGATGGCTGAATAATCATGTGAAATAATTTTTTTCATTTCTGCCCCGGTTTCCTTTCCAAGGAAAAAAGAATGAGCGGGGGCTACACTACAAAACATTCCGGCCTTCAGATCGAAGAAGTCTCCTTTACCTTGCACTATTTGTGGATAGAACCCATAAAACCCAGAAAGCTCAGCAAGAAACCACGCGGGAAAATTAGCAACACGTGTTTCGTGATCTAATACGGCAAGGGTCTGGGTTAAAAAACCGAACAGTGCGTCATTTTTATACCCGTCTTCGAGGGTCTTCCAGAGAATTTCACTAATAAACAAAGAAATTCCCGCCTTTACCGGGTTAAATGGTATCTCGTTAAATCGCTGGGAAAGCTGGATATTGCGGAGGTTCTGTATCCGCATATTCTCGCGTAGATGCATCTCAAATTCTATTACCGTAAGCGGTTGAAGCAAATGAGCCTTAGAAGCTTTTGGGGTGTTTCCGGACCGCACCATGAATGAGCGTAACCCAAACTGATCGGTCAGCATCTGACAAATAAACGACTTGTCAGAATACCTTGTGGTTCTGATAATAATGCCTCTGACAAGCTGATTCATCTGGCAAAAATATGGCTGTAGAGCGCAATAACAGGTCAGTTTCAGCTTTTCACAATCATTCGTTAAAATCTCCGGCAAGAAAATTTTTAATTGTGCTAAAATCTTCTCACCTTTGAGTGATAGTAATTAATTGACCACCCTATTTATTGGATTGATAGAGCACACTGTCCACCGGACGGTGTATGTTTAAAGTTAGGTTAGGCAGGGCGATCCTTTGGGGTTGCCCTGTTCTTTTTGTAAGGCTCTAAATAGTGAGGCAATAGAAAAACATTTACGATAAAGCACCTCTCAAAAAAAACAGATATTTGTGGCTAAACAGCAAAGACATGGAAACCCTTCCCAATTGGATTGTCATACTTATTCTTGTGGTACTGGCCGGAATAATTTCCTGGTGGAAGCTCCGCAATGAGATACTCTTGCGGTTCATGGGAGAGGAAACCCAAGGAGTGATCACCAACTGGATGTCAACAAAGGAAAAAGGAAAAAGATACTATTATCCATTGATAGAATTTACAACCAAAGAGGGACAGAGGATCAGCTACCGGGCAGGCGAGCATTGTGAGGGAGAGCCAATGTATCCACAGGGAACGATTGTACATATAAAGTACCTTCGCAGTGATCCAAAAAATGTAAAAACGATTTATCCGGGATAAAGCAAAAAAATACAATCTGAATAATCTCCATTTCACGAGAAAAATCCGGCGGTTTTATCCCCGCGATTTCATCGTATCCCCACGGGGAACTACATCTTGATTTTTCGATCTGATGGTTCTTGCTTTGGCGGATGAAAATCAAACAAAATTGGTCAGAGTTTATTGACGCATGGAAAATCTCCGGGCTAAGCAAACAGG
>JADLBA010000126.1 GCA_020848015.1 Crocinitomicaceae bacterium
CGTTCAATGTCCATGATGGCATCATCAAGAACTTTAAACCTTGAACCTTGAACGGTTGTCGGGGTGGCAGGATTCGAACCTACGACCTCCTGCTCCCAAAGCAGGCGCGATACCGGGCTACGCTACACCCCGAAATTTTTTTTCATCTACACTTTTGCCATTGCAAAAGTTCCGGCTGCGTCTTTCGACCGGTCACCTTCGCTGATGCTGTGGCAACCGTTGGCGGAGAGGGGGGGATTCGAACCCCCGGTACCAGTTACCCAGTACGACAGTTTAGCAAACTGTTGGTTTCAGCCACTCACCCACCTCTCCCACTGTATAGCAATATATTTTCAATTGCACAACTTTTCATCCCCTCTTCAGGGGGTGATTTTTTGAGGCGGCAAATGTATGAAGATTGTTCGTTTAGCCAAAGTCCCAAAGCATTTTATTCGGAGGTATCGCATTTCCCAGATTTTAGCGGTTTCCGGTTAGCATCAACTCAGCTCACTGCTGATTCCCGTCAACGCAATATTATAATACCATGTAAATCATCAGGGTCAGCAGAGCAATGGCAATTACATTCAGCACCAAACCCGCTTTAAACATATCACGGGCTTTCACATATCCACTGCTGTATGCAATGGCATTGGGGGGCGTACTCATCGGGAACATAAAATCACAACTGGCTGCAATCGTAACAGGAATTGCAAAAATCTCCGGAGACTTGCCCGATGCCACCGCCAATGCCCCCACTACCGGAACAAAAATATTGACCATAGCAAGATTGCTCATCAGTGAAGTCAAAAAAAGTCCAATCATACACAGCACAATCACAAATACGAAATCACCATTGCCTTCCATCTGTTTAATAGCCTCCGCTATACTACTGACCAGTCCACTTTCTTTAAATCCTTTTGCCAGGCTTAAACCGCCGCCGAACATCAGCAGTACACCCCAAGGTAGTTTTTCGGTATCCTTCCACGCCAACACAGTTTTTTCTTTCTCTCCAGAGGGAAGAATAAAGAGACTAATTCCGGCTGCTATTGCAATACCCGCATCTGAAAGGTGGATCGCCGGAAACATTTTGCTGATCGTATCTTGGAAAACCCATAATAGCGCTGTGAGCAAAAAAACAACAAGAATAATCTTCTCCTCCTTTTTCATCTTTCCCAAAGAGCGCAGTTCTTCTGCTATCACTTCGCCCCCAAACTCAAAATTTCCCAACCGGTTAGGGAAAATGATCTTTACCATAGAAAAGTACGTCAGTAACATCAGTACAAGTGCAAAAGGAAAACCATATACCATCCAATCAAAAAAAGTAATAGTTACCTGATGGTTGGTTTCAAGTACCCCCGCCATTGCGGCATTGGGAGGGCTGCCGACAAGCGTACCAATCCCTCCGATACTCGCCCCATAAGCGATCGAGAGCAGTATGCTGGTTGAAAAATTTTTTCTTCCCCGATCATGACTGTGATCTGCTTTGCCCATAAGAAGTGTAATCACAGACATTGCGATCGGAAACATCATCAACGCAGTAGCGGTATTACTGATCCACATACTGATGAGAAACGAAGCGAGCATAAAGCCAAATACAATTCGGTTGGGTCTCGTCCCCGTCATGTGAATGATCTTCAGAGCTATTCTCCTGTGCACATTCCATTTCTCCATCGCCAATGCGATAATGAATCCACCAAGAAATAAAAAGACAAATTTGTCGCCGTAGGGCTGGCATACATCTTCCAACTTCATCACACCGAACAGGGGGAAAAGAAGTATCGGCAATAAAGAAGTTACCGCCATGGGAACTGTTTCAGTTACCCACCATAGGAGCATCCACACGACAATGCCTGAAACTATTGCCGCAGCCGGCTCGAGTCCGAATGGATTGATGCTCCATAATAAAATAAACAAAATGGGGCCTGAGAGTAAAGCTAAGGGGGTCTTCATACAACGCGAAGAAAGCATATATTCCCAGAACTCCAATGCTCTCTTATTTTTGCCGCTAATTAATAGGAATTGGAAAACAAGAAGCGTCTGTTTAAGAAGAATGATCTGGTGGAATTATCCATCAGCGACCTTGCATCCGGAGGTGTCGGAATTGCAAAAATTAATACTCAAGAAGGCGATCTAACTGTTTTCGTAGAAAATGCTATTCCCGGCCAAAAGGTATTAGCCCGCGTTATCAAAGCCGCCAAACGGTATGTGGAATGCAAGCTGATAGAGGTGTTGCGCTCTTCCGAACTTGAAATCACACTTCCGTACCAACCAATTCCCGGAGCGCCTTACGCAACGGTTCCAGTAAACCTCCAGATCGAATGGAAGAAAAGGAACACGCTCGAACTCTTCAGGAGAATCGGGAAAATTGATTATATTGAAACGCTGTTCGACGAATTTATCACCTCTCCATTCAATTGGCACTACCGCAATAAAATGGAGTACAGCTTCTCAGCTATCCGCTACGACCGGCAATCAAAAAAAGAAAAGAATGAGCCTGCATTAGGATTTAAACATCGGGGTACTTGGTGGATGGTGGAAAATCTCGACAAGGAGTCCGGGATGTTTGACGCGCAATTAGAGTCGTCACTTGTAGGTTTCAGAAAATGGTGTATTGCATCGGGGCTTCCCTTTTGGCATCCACCCCAGCGACAGGGTTTTTTTCGCTATCTTGTAGCACGGAAAAGTTTCCTCGATGATGAGATTTTGCTGAACTTAGTAACTACCGATCATGATGAAGATCGCTTTCAACCAGATGCCTTCACTGAGTTTTTTAAATTGATCCTTGGTAAAAGGCTGGCTGGGATAATACACACGATCAACAATGAAACTGCCGATCGTGCTGATCCATTAGAAGGCAGCACACGGCTGCTATTTGGAAAACCAATCATAAAAGAGCGGATGAACGGTCTCGATTTCGAGATCAGCATGAAAAGTTTTTTCCAGACCAACCCGAAATGTGCAGAAAAACTCTATGATAAAGTGATTGCCTATACCCGTGAAGCAGCCGGAGAAGAAACTATTATCATGGATCTTTTTTGCGGAACGGGAACCATCACACAATTGCTTGCAAAAGGAACCCGGGGAAAAGTGGTCGGAGTAGATATTGTAGAATCAGCTATTGCGGATGCGAGACGCAATGCTGAAAGAAACAAAATTAAAAACATTGAATTTTTTGTGGCTGACGTGGGACATTTTCTTCCGGATCATCCTGAATTCAGCGGGAAAATTTCCACTCTCGTGCTGGATCCTCCTCGCGGCGGTATTGCCCCTAAAACCCTGCGCAAAGTGCTTGGGCTGAATGTGCCGCACATCGTTTATGTAAGTTGTAACCCCGCTACTCAGGCGCGTGATGCAGAGACACTAATCAACAATGGCTACGTGCTGGAGAAGGTGAGTTTTGTGGATCAGTTTCCGCATACGGCACACATTGAATCGGTGGCGCTTTTTTCTAAAAAATAAGAAAAAAATTACGCCCTTAAAAACTGAAAAACAGAACGAATGTTCGGTTGAGTCAGATGGTTGATGAAATACAGAGGGTCTTACAAATAATCACTCATACCACTCGTGGGAGGAAGTGGTGATAAATTAAAAAAACTGCGGGCTTCTCTTTGTCATCAATTTTTGTAAACAATTATGACCACAATGAGTGCTGCCACCTATATCAGAAAATTCAATTTAGCCCCCAGATATTTCTATAAATTCTCTCCTACTCGGTTCATGGCAAAAACATTTCGTCGCGACCGATCACGCTAGTAAAATTGAGAGAATAACAGCAGTGAAGCAGGAGAAATCAGCGACTCTACCTTGTTCTCCGCTTAGTTTCTTTTACTCTTCTCACCAGTATATCACCACCCTTCCATGCCCTCCGGCATTATTAGTCGGCCCGCCATTAGAGATACCCGAAGCATAATCCACATCGCCAATATTGGTTCCTGAAGTGCTGTTAGACTGACCGGCAATATTGATCACCGAACTCAGGTTGGCCGTGTAGGAAGATCCTCCGCCACCGCCGCCTTCTCCATTGAAGCCACTATTGCTTCCGGAGCCACCACCGCCACCATAGTAGCCTCCGCCACCACCACCGCCACCGGCTGACCCACTGCCAGTGGTACTCCCCCCTTGACCGCCTTGCAGGAATGAGCCTACACCACCGGGATTACCCACTGAACCTGAAGCTCCACCGGCGGTAGTCGTTCCACCTCTTCCATAGCCTCCATCACTTCCGCCACCGTTGGCACCATTTAGAGCACCGCCACCACCACCGTAGGCATCGTAATTATTGACACCACCGGCACCGCCGCCACCGCCGGCTGTCACCAGCTCAGTACCTGAAAGTTGAATAGCTGAACGCCCGCCACCACTCGCGCCTTTGTATTGTGCGGAGGTTCCTGTATTTCCCCCACCCCCAAATCCGCCCGAAACATTGTTCGTGCCGTTCTGCACTCCTCTTCCGGCAACGATCACCGAGAGGTTTTGCCCCGGTGTAGTGGGCAGGTATCCACTCACGAATGCCCCTGCGCCACCATAACGACCGTTGTCATTGTCGCCTCCTCCACCGGCTCCCCACAGCTTCACATATATCTGTGTAGCACAAGACGGAACTGTGAAATTCTGTGAACTACCGGTATAGCTAAATACTTGTTTACCGTTGAAAACATAGGGTGGATTAAGAACTACAAATGCAGTAATAGATACCGAAAGGCTGCTGGGACTGCTTGTTCCACAGGAGTTACCCGCAGTCACAGTAATATTACCGCTGTTATTACCAAAAGTGACCGCAATGGAAGTAGTACCCTGCCCCGAATCAATGGTGGATCCGGCGGGTACTGTCCATACATAGTTGGTAGCCCCCGGTACTGCCGTGATTGAATATGTATTTCCGGTTGATCCCCCACACGCGCTCGCCAAACCGGTAATAATCCCGGGTGTGTTGGGTGTGGGATCATTCACTGTCACATTCACAGAGCCTGCGGCAGAAGCGCATCCCAAAACGGTAGCTACAACATTGTAGTTCCCGCTCTGATACACCTGTACGTTGGATATTTCAGGATCTTGTGAGCTGGAACTAAAATTGTCCGGGCCACTCCAGAGGTACGACGCACCGGGTATGGTAGTCGAAGAGAGATTAAGAGTATTCGTTCCGCAAATAGGATTGGGAGTGGCAGTTGCTGTAGGTGTATTGGGAATATCATTTACAGTAGCCACCGTGCTTTGTGCAAGTGTCGTACATCCATTGACCGCAGCGGTCACCGAATAAGAGCCGCTCATGCCTGCCAATGCATTCGGAATACTTGGATTCTGCAACGTTGAATTAAATCCTCCCGGACCGGTCCATTGGTACGTCGCTCCCGGAATGGATGAGGCAGATAGATTCAAGGTCTGACCTGAGCATATCGGGCCATTGTTGCTCGGAACAGGATCGGGAAAGTCACAAGTTCCGCACATCTGCCTCCAGGTAGTACCAATCCACATATTGATACAACTCGTGGTAGTATTAAAAATCAAGAGGCCGAAAGCAGGGTTAGAAATATTGTCTCTTTCAGATTGTGTCATACGTGAGATGAGTACGCCTTTGCTCGTGGAACTCACATCCAGTGCGGATGACGGGTCAGGATTATCTCCATTGACATTGATTCCAACCTGTGACACGGCTGTAAACGCCGAAAGAATCCACGCTATAAGCGCAAGCATTTTCAGACTGATGGATGTATTCATAATACAATTTTGAATAAAAAAATTTGATTGGTATTTCCACTAATAACGCACAAGATTACAAAGAAAAAATTATTTCTCAATAGAAATAGCAGTTTATGATGCCTGGGATTCATGCTTACAAATTAATCTTTGTTGAGAAAATCAGTTTCTCACAACAATTCTAAACCGTATATGCTTTCAAAAATTTCTTTTCGGGCGATTGCCATTTTATGAATAAAACCGGATTTGCTTTCACTGTGTTTAGCCTCCCTCACCATTGCTCTCCCACTTATGCCACTTCGCAATAGTTGTTTACTCAGCTCATACTCTTTCTTTTATGTAACCCAATACTGGTAAAGCTTCACAATCCTCATAGCAATCCCAAAAATTTTATTTTTGATTTTGCTTTCTTTCATAACAATCCATTTCTAAAAACTAATACCTAACAACTAACCACTGCATCAGTTTTACTTTGGCTCTGCTCCTTCTACAACTCAATAAACCGTTAAGATGGCTTTGGTGGTTCTTTTGCAAACTTTGGTCTGGCGATAGCTTGAAGCGGTTTGCAAATGTGTGTGACTGCTGCGTAGGCTATTTGTAAAGTTTGTTTTGTAATTGTCTTTCTCAACAACCCTTCAAATTCATAAATTTGTCAGATAGAAATGGAAGCGAAAAAACAGGTCATTTATTTAGATAATAACGCAACCACCCAAATTGATAAAAGGGTCTTGGATGCGATGATGCCGTTTCTTACCAATGAGTTTGCAAATGCCAATAGCACACATCAGTTTGGTGTCCATGCTTATGAGGCTGTCAAGTCTGCCAGAGTTCAAGTGGCTGAGTTAATTGGAGCAGAAGCACACGAAATAGTCTTTACAAGCGGGTCAACCGAAGCGATAAACCTCGCTATTAAAGGTATCGCTGAGAATTACCAGTCAAAAGGTAAACACATTGTTACGGTTTCAACTGAACATAGTGCGGTCTTAGATACTTGTCAATATTTGGAAACCAAAGGCTTTGAAGTTACTTACCTGCCTGTCAAGTCAGATGGGTTGATTGATATAGATGAACTCAAAACTGTCATGCGTGATGATACCATTTTGGTGTCTGTCATGCTTGCGAACAATGAAACGGGTGTCATACAACCGGTAAAAGAAATTGCGGAACTGTCGCATAGTGTCGGTGCTTTGTTCATGTCGGATGCAACACAAGCAGTAGGAAAAATAGCTGTTAGTGTAGATGAACTCGGCATTGATTTGCTGTGTCTAAGTGGCCATAAGTTGTATGCTCCAAAGGGTGTCGGTGCTTTGTATGTTCGTCAAAGAATGAACCGTATCAAAATACCTGCACTGTTGCATGGTGGCGGACATGAAAAAGGATTGCGAAGTGGAACACTAAATGTTCCAGGAATTGTTGCCTTAGGTGAAGCCTGTGCCATGGTAAAAAAAGAGATGTCTAAAAACGCTGAAAGCATTGGTGCTTTGAGAGATTATATAGAAAATGAGTTACTCAAAATTGATGGAACTTCTGTAAACGGAAACACTACTTCACGATTATTCAATACTTCAAACACTCTGTTTCGCGGTGCTGATTCTGATGCTATTATTATGGGTTTAAGTAACCCTGAAAACGATTTGCCTTTAATTGCTGTGAGCAATGGAAGTGCTTGCACTTCTGCATCCATTGAACCTTCCCACGTTTTAACGGCAATGGGCTTAGATGAAGTTGCTGCATTTAGCTCTATTCGTTTTTCAATCGGGAAATTCAATACCAAAAAGGAAATGGATATTGTTATTGATGCTGTGAAAAATGTTGTAAGTAGTCTGCGTTCAATGGTTTCTTGAAATGGAAAAGGAAACACAATCATCTAAATGGCTTAATAGCAAAGAGGTAATGAAAACGCTAAAAATTCGTGCTTGTGATGTGGTGCACTTGCGTGAAGCGGGAAAATTAGACTTCATAAAACAGGGAAACGCATTTTTATTATCTGCTGACAGCGTTTTGAAACAGAAACAGTAGGTTATGAATTTTCATCTTCGTTTTCAGAATCAGTATCCAAAATCAACTTCGTTTCGGCTGCCGGCAACTCCTGAACTTGTCTTAATTTTCTTTCAATCGCTCGAGTTCTAACTCCTGCTGTGTCTATTACATTGGACGCTTCATCAAGCTTTTTCTTTGTCTTTTCAAGTATGGTTCCAAACTGCCCGAACTCGGTTTTAACTGCTCCAAGCAAGTCCCAAAC
>JADLBA010000127.1 GCA_020848015.1 Crocinitomicaceae bacterium
GTACGGTCGAAGGATATAATCTTTCTTCTCCTGACATATCATCTGGAACATCTTCATCATCATCATTTATTTGGCTATCGCCGAACGATTGTTCGGTTGATAATACTCTATCCTCCTCTTTATTTCCAATATAGAGAATTGGCCTATTCTTTTCACGGAAGAGAAGAGAGTAATTTCCATTAATTTTATTAAACTGGTAGTCTTTTGGGCTACGGGTGAAATTTGAAAGCACACTTGTCCTGGTAAAATACCGGTAGTGGATAGTAGTATCAATAGCACTGATCGCACTGTCAACAGTTGCAAGATACCGGTTATCCGTGCCCGAAGAATTCGCCAGATAAGTAAAATGCCGGTGGCTGTAACCCGCAGGGTGATGCTCATCGATAGAAGCGGTTGCGGTGATGCGCTCCAGTTTTTCCTTACGGTCGTTCAGGTCAAAAATATAGATGTCCTTTTCCATTGGATACAGATCAATCGGCACATCCTTTCTCAGTGTATCATCATATCTGTTAGATGCAAAAATAATTCTCGCATCATCTTCAATAAACCGGGGCTGAAGATCATCAAATACGTCGTTGGTTAGTTGCTCCTGGTTATTTCCCACCACTTGGTAGAGATAGAGATCAGTGTGCCCCCTTGTAGCTCCGCTGAAAATAATTTTTTTCCCGTCTTTGCTGTAGTCCATATCGAGCACTTTTTCTATATGGAATAACTCCTTCAGGGAATGTCTTTTCTCTTCCAGATAATAGTTTCCGATAAATGCCCTGCCTCTTTTTTCAATTATATAGGTGAGAACACTACTGGTCGGATGCCAGGAAAGAACGGGAAAACTATCGTCAATGATCCGGTCTATTCTGTATTCGCGTTTCAGTATTCTTCGGGTCTTTCCTGTTGCTACATCGTAGAGCCAGATTTTATACTGCCCAAGCTCGTTGGACACATAGGCAATGTGCTTCCCATCCGGCGAGAGTCTGAATTGAGAATAACTGTATTTCTTTTTGTATCTAACCTTCAAATCCCCCATCATCTTTTGTTCCTTTCTCCATTTCTTCAGTTGCTGCTTATCTGTGGTGGCTGTGGGAAGTTCAGGAGAACCGGGAATTTTTTCCTGTGGGCTTTTCCCATACTTATCCTTGTAGTAATTTATAAAATCTTTTGTAACGGCATCTACTGAAAGTCCGAGGACAAACAAAAAACCACTTTCCACATTTCGGCTCACACGCGACATATAGAGAATATTGGGAACTACATTTTCACCGTACACCTCTGCTATATATCGCCAGAAAGCCTGTCCCCCAAGAGATGCATCATTGCCATAAAGCCTGTTCAACGACCTGAACTTCCCTGATAGAACAAGATCTTTCATAAAGACTTCCGCCTCTTTATTCTCACCGTTCGCAGCATAATGAATGATTCCATCTTCATACCACGTAGGCATGGAAAGAAGTGTGGAGCTTTTCAACACTTCCTTCCAGTCTCCCCCATACATCATCTGGTTGAAGATCACTTTCGAAAGATTTTCACGTATTTGTTTTTCCAGTGCAGCGTGGTTCCCTTCGTAATAAATGAACATCTTGTTGCCCATTATTCGGGCAGTACCTCCGATATTGTATTGGTCATCGTTAGAAATGCCAACGTTATTCTGCCTGAATTCGCTTTGTTTAAGGTAAGACACAACTTGTATCCGGTCATCGAGCACAAAATCATAAAATTTCTGTATTCGCCCGAGATTGTTTTCACATGAACGAAGCGTGTAATTAGCAAGAGGCTCGCCCCCTATATAATAATATACATCAAAGTGATCTCCGGGGTAGTAAAACCAGTCAAAATCACGATACTGCACACGATTTTTGCCAAATTCTACATTGGTGCCCTGGTAAAACTGAGAGTAACTTCCCAAGGAAACTGCTGTTAACAAAACAGCCGTCAAAATTTTGAATACTATCCGGGATGCCATTTTCACGAGGGCTAATTTAATCCGAGTTGAACTCTGAAGCACTATCAAAAAGGGGGAACGTCGAGCATTTTTCAAACCGGAATGGAAGAGCTATGCTACGTCTTTCCCATATTCGCCGAAAATTCCGGATAAGATGAAAATCGTGTTTTTTACATTCAATCCATTTCAGGAAAACACTTACCTTCTCTCCGATGATTCAGGTGCTTGCGTTATCATTGACCCGGGTATGTCTAATGAGTCGGAAAACGAAGAGTTATTCGGGTTTATCCGGAAAGAGAAACTCCAACCAAAGATGATTCTGAATACCCATTGTCACATAGACCATGTGCTGGGGAACCGCGCTTGTGTGGAAGAATATAGTATCCCGTTAAAGTACCATGCCCTTGAGGCGAAAGTATTAGCCAGCGCTCCTGCTGCCAGCCTGATATGGAATATCCCTTACAAACCTTCACCGGAGGCCACGGTTTTTTTGAGCGAAAAAGAGGTGGTTTCTTTTGGTGCTGTGAACCTTGAAATTCGTTTTACTCCGGGACATGCGCCCGGACATATCGTATTTATTGATCACGTGTCGAAATCCGTTTTGTCTGGAGATGTGCTTTTCAGAGAAAGTATAGGAAGAACAGACCTACCAGGATCCAATGCCGACGACCTGATGAAATCCATTCTCACAAAGATTTACTCTTTACCCGATGACTATATGGTTTACCCCGGACATGGCCCAGTTACCACCATTGGTTGGGAAAAACAACACAATCCTTTTGTCAGACCATGATCAAGTCATATCAGGCGGATAGTCCTGGCTCATGAAAGTGAAAAGGAAGAAGCGTTTTGATACCGGTAACGATCATGATCTTGCCAGACTGACCCTGTAATATGACCCGGATAAGGCTGTCCTGGTTCACTTCATATTCCAGCATTGCCTGCCGGCACGAACCACACGGCGCTACCGGCCTGTCCATCGAAAAGTTCTGGGCTTCCGCTGTTATTGCCACAGTTTCTATCGCCATACCAGGATATTTTGACCCTGCATAAAAGAAAGCAACTCGCTCAGCACACAGTCCGTTAGGATAAGCTACATTTTCCTGATTGCTCCCGGAAATAATTTCTCCGTTTTCTAATCTCAGCGCTGCGCCGACCTGAAATTTTGAATATGGGGCATAGGCCGTTTTTACCGCATCCTTGGCTTTAGCAAGAAGTTCCTGGTCGCCCTGTAAAAGTTCTTCTGCCGAATCATAGGTAACGGCTTCCAGTTGTATTGATAACTTTTCCATATTTTGGGCAAACCTACATGAAAAAAGAAGACAAAGCATCATGTAAAGCAGGCTATCAGTACCTTTGTTCAAGTTAGTGGAACCTATTAACCAAATATTAAATAGCTATCAGCCTATCTCCCTTGATGAAATGGATAGGGTTGTGCTAATGGACAGGACAGATACTAAATTTATGCTATCGGTTTCCAAACTGCAATACATTCTGCCTTTATTGCCGGGTGACTATTATATATTAGACATCAATGGCATCAGGCAGAGTCGCTATGAAACACTCTATTATGATTCTCCCGATTTTATTTTCTACCAGCGACATCATAGCGGAAAAAAAAACAGGTTAAAAATCCGTAAGCGCTCCTATATAGACAGCAACCTTACCTTCCTTGAAGTTAAATTCAAGAGCAACAAGGACAGAACAATAAAAAACAGAATACAATTATCTGCTATTTATGAAGCGCTTGATCAGCAATCGCATGACTTCATTCGCAGCAAATCAGCATTTTGTGAAAATCTGGTACCCACTGTATGGAATACATTTACACGTATTACACTAGTAAGCAAATCATTCAGCGAGAGGATAACCATTGATATTGACCTTGTTTTTAGAAATCATTCAGTTACAGTGGGCTTACCTAATGTTGCAATCATTGAGGTCAAGCAGTCGAGATTCAGTAGAAATTCACCAATAATGTCTATTTTAAAAAAATCAATGGTTCGACCGGAAGGCATCAGCAAGTATTGTCTCGGAGTGGCGTTACTGAAAAAAAATATTAAAATAAACGCATTTAAAACTAAACTAAAAAAAATAAAGAAAATAGAAGATGGAATGGCTGCGTGATCTTTTTTCGGCTCCGCTTGGAGGACATTTTTTTCCGCTTTTACAGGACGCGGCTCAGTCCATTACCCAGGAAGCCACCGACGCAAAGGAAAAATTCAAACCGTTGGGGGGTGTCAAAATACTTAATATGGAAGACTTGCTCGGACTGATTATCAGGCTGGGAATTCACTTAGGATTTGTCCTCCTTCTCGTGAGGTTGATATACTACCCCATTGCCAAGAGAAAGGATTTTCTCTTTACTTATTTCTTGTTCAGCACATCTATTTTTCTGATGTGTTTCCTGTTGGAAAGTGTAAAACTTGAGATGGGATTTGCGCTGGGACTTTTTGCTGTTTTTGGGATCATCCGTTATCGTACCGATGCCATACCGATCAAGGAAATGACCTATCTTTTTATTGTTATAGGAATGTCGGTAATGAATGCATTAATCAACAAGAAAATATCACTCGCAGAATTGATTTTCGCGAATTTAGTGATCATCGGACTTACATACGGCCTTGAAAAAATCTGGCTGATCCGACACGAGTCTCAAAAACTCATCATTTATGATAACATTGAAATGATCCAACAGGGAAGACGACAAGATCTGATGGATGATTTGAAATTGAGAACAGGAATAAAGATCAACAGGGTAGAAATCGGCAGAGTAGATTTTTTACGAGACATCGTAATGATCAAAATATTTTTCTACGAAGACGAACAGCCAGGACAGATGGATGACTCATTTTCAAACCAGGAATTTTAATTATTTAATCCGGCAATGAATGAGAAGAAAGGAAGCATCAATCACGATGAATGAGGGTCACCGCGTGTGCGATAATACCGTCTTCACTTCCAACAAAACCAAGCCTCTCTCCCGTAGTTGCTTTTATTGAAATCTGACTCACGGAAATACCTGCTGAGGAGGCTATCGCCTCTTTCATACCCTGTGCATGAGCCATTATCTTTGGTTTTTCCAATGATACAACAGCATCAATATTTCCGATTTCCCATCCTTGTTCTTTCAACAGAATGGACGTTCGGTTCAGCAATATTTTTGAATCAATACCCTTAAACTCGGATAATGTATCGGGAAAGTGAACACCAATATCACCCAGATCCGCTGCCCCTA
>JADLBA010000128.1 GCA_020848015.1 Crocinitomicaceae bacterium
AAAATCATCTCCGGGCAGTGGTTCATACTTTTGAGTATCTTTCAATACACTCTTTTTTGCATCTACTCCTAATTTTCGGAGCAGACTGTTGTACTGATCTACCAATTGAGTGATCGAACTTGCATCAATGTATGCGTTGGAAATAGTCACATCGAGGTGAATAATATCCGCCGGAATTTTCACTTCACTGTAGCCATTGACAATGATACTTTGCGCAGGCGCTGTTGTTTGAGCCGAAGAGAATAAAACTCCCAGCAGGAGTACAGAGGAGAAAAAAGTGGTTTTCATAGGTAAGAATTAAAAGGTAACGTGTTGGTTTATTTTTCCGATGGCAATATTAGTGCCTAAGTCCTGAATACAAATGTAACGGATGCTATAATGGTGAAATATGGTTTACAATAGCTGCTGTATTTATCGAAAAATGTAACTCGGTGAATTATGCATAGTCTGGCTTAAATTATAACATCTTTATTTTCTGCCGTCCGTCAATTCATTGCGTAAAAACCGGGCAGTATGACTTGCTTTTACAAGCACAATATCTTCCGGAGTTCCTTCTGCGACTATCTGTCCACCGCTGTCTCCACCTTCGGGACCAATATCAACGATATGATCTGCTACTTTAATGATGTCCATATTGTGTTCGATCACCAGCACGGTATTACCCCGGTCCACCAGCCTGTTCAACACATTGATGAGCATTTGTACATCCTGGAAATGCAGACCCGTAGTAGGCTCGTCGAGCAAATAAATGGTATTGCCGGTATCGCGCTTTGATAGTTCAGTAGAGAGTTTTACTCTCTGGGCCTCACCACCGCTAAGTGTTGTGCTATGCTGACCGAGGGTAATGTATCCAAGTCCAACATCCTGTAGCAATTTAGCAGTATTGAAAATATTCCGATGATTTTCAAAAAATTCTACGGCCTGATCTACAGTCATATCGAGCACATCGGCAATGCTTTTCCCGCGGTAGCGGATATCAAGCGTTTCGCGGTTGTACCGCTTGCCGTTGCATGTTTCACAATGCACAAAAACATCTGGCAGAAAATTCATTTCAATAGTCCTGACACCTGCTCCCTTACAGGTCTCACAGCGTCCGCCCGCCACATTAAAGCTGAACCTTCCTGGCTGGTAACCGCGAATTTTAGCCTCTGGCAGTACTGAGAACAATTGCCGTATATCGGTAAAAATTCCGGTGTATGTGCTTGGATTGCTCCGCGGCGTACGCCCGATTGGACTCTGATCTATCTCAATCACTTTATCGAGATACTCCAAACCTTTTATCTTTTTATATGGCAGTGGTTTTTTAACTCCATTAAAAAAATGTGCGTTGAGAATAGGATACAAGGTATGGCTGATCAAACTCGATTTTCCACTTCCACTAACACCTGTAATGCAGATGAATTTACCGAGCGGAAGATGCAGATTCACATTTTTCAGGTTGTTACCAGAAGCCTCTTCGAGTACGAGTTTTCTTCCACTTCCCTTTCTCCTTGATTTCGGCACTTCAATTTTTTTTATTCCTTTCAGATATTGTGCTGTACACGAGTCTTGTTCGATGTGATCTCGGGGAGACCCTTGGGCTACGATGCGCCCACCTTGGCTTCCCGCTCCTGGGCCGATGTCAATGAGGTGATCGCTCTCCATCATCATGTCGCGGTCGTGCTCAACGACGATTACGCTGTTCCCTCCATCGCGCAAAGCTTTCAGTGAATTGATCAGCCGGTGGTTATCACGCTGGTGTAGCCCGATAGAAGGTTCATCGAGAATATACAGTACTCCCACCAACTGTGAGCCGATCTGTGTGGCGAGCCGGATACGCTGTGCCTCTCCTCCACTCAGTGTCCGTGCACTTCTGTTCAGCGTCAGGTATTCAAGTCCTACATCAATGAGAAAACGCAGGCGATTGCGGATTTCTTTCAACGGTTCAATGGCAATAGCGGCCTGTCGCTGACTCAGACTGTATTCAATTCCATCGAACCATTGAGCGAGGGTACTCAGCGCCATCTGACCTAACTCTGCAATATTCTTTTCATTGATCCGGAAATAGAGCGCTTCTTTTTTTAAACGAGTTCCTTCGCAGGTAGTGCAGCTTTTTTTATTCATAAAACTCTCTGCCCATCTGCGGATACCCGGCCCTGCATCCTCTTCTGCCTGGCGTTCAATGAATGCGATGATCCCCTCGTATTTCGTAGTATATGGCTGACCTCCCTGTGTCTGTATCTGTATCAGATCATCGGTGCCATAGAGTATTACATTGATCGCATCTTCCTCTACTTCTTCCAGTGGAGTTGCCAGATCGCTGCCATAGTCTTTCAGTATGGCTTCTACCTGGCTGAATATCCAGGTGTTTTTACTCTCGCCCAGCGGAACAATTCCGCCTTTTTTGATACTTTTTGAAAAATCGGGAATGATCTTGTTGATATCAATCTCTGCTACTTCTCCTAACCCATTGCAATGAGGACAGGCACCATAGGGAGAGTTGAACGAAAAAAGGTTGGGTTCCGGCTCAGGATAAGCAATGCCCGCTGACGGACACATCAGATGGCGCGAAAAATAACGCACTTCAGAGCCGGCCGTTTCACTTTTTTTCCCTTTGATAACTGGCGCATTTTTCTCCTCATTACTGCTGTACACCATCACCATAATGCTTCCCTTCCCGATCCGCATAGCAGTCTGAACCGTTTGGCGGATACGCTGCAGGCTGCCCTGTTCCTCCTTCGTTATTGTCTTTCCGGTACTTTCTTTTTTTGCCGGTTCACCGGTCAATGCCAGCCTGTCCACCACCACTTCAATATCATGGATTTTATAGCGATCGAGCTTGTATCCTTTGGTAATTTCTATCACTACTCCATCTACTCGCGCTCTTAGAAATCCCTGTTTCATTACCTGTTCAAAGAGTTCGCGGTAGTGTCCTTTTCGCCCCTTGACTAACGGTGCGAGGATCGCAATTTTTTTCCCGCTGAATTCCTCCTGTATCAGTTGAACGATCTGGTCGTCGGTGTAACGCACCATTTTTTCGTTGGTAACGTAGCTGTACGCATTAGCCGCTCGTGCATAGAGCAGACGCAAAAAGTCGTAAATCTCCGTGATGGTTCCTACAGTAGAGCGCGGGTTTCGGCTTCCCGTTTTCTGTTCGATAGAAATAACCGGTGATAGGCCGTTGATCTTGTCAACGTCGGGGCGTTCCATTTCACCCAAAAACTGACGGGCATAGGCGTTGAAGGTTTCAATGTACCGCCGCTGCCCTTCGGCATAAATAGTATCAAAAGCCAGCGATGATTTACCACTGCCGCTGAGGCCGGTTATGACTACCAGCCGGTTTCTCGGAATAACCACATCCACATTGCGCAAATTGTGTTCGCGTGCTCCTATAACTTCTATTATTTCTTCCATCTCATAAACCTGAACAGTTGTCTGTGTTTATCTGTTCAATTGCAGGTTCAAAGGTATTGGGAGACACGGAAGTAACATGAAAATTAGCAGAAAACTGTTTATAACTCAAGAGAGTTATTGAAGGGAATACAAGCGGTATTAATGGCTTAGTCCATCTGATTTTCTCTTTTTTGCAGAGAAAAAAACCTTTGTATTTAGCCTGGTATCTGAAGTAATGAAACCGAGCAGACCTATAAACAAAATAATACCCACTATATATCCTGTGTTCTTCATTGATTTATAATCTTAAATACAAGTGGACGTTTACATTTGCGCCATGATCTGGAAATACACGGCACTGGCAGTTGCACTTGCAACCTGTCTATTGATGACTTCTTGCACGATTGAACAGGAATATCTTTTTAAGAACGACATGAGCGGATCATACTTCACAAGGATAGATCTTGGGCCAATGGCTGAAATGGGTGTGGATGCCTCCGCCCTTGATACCGTAATAAAATCTTCTGATCTTGAAGAGATGAATGCTCAATATCTCTCGGTAGCGGGAATTTCCAATGCGAAGAGCACATTTGAAAACAATGTACTTTTTACCGGATTTGATTTCACCTCGGTAGCTGCACTTGAAAATGCCTTCACTTCGGGCAGTGAGTTGACAGAAGGAGCAAATGCAGGACTTTTCAAGTTCACCTCTTCCGGCAAAAAACTGATACTCGACATCAACTCCTCCGGCCTTAATACATTCAGTGGTGAAGAAACAATGGGAATGGAAGAGATGCTGACGTTCAAAGTAAAAATGAATTTTGAAAGAAAAATAAAAAAAGTATCGGGTAAATTTGTCACATTCAACAAAGAGGCCAACAGCCTGGATTTTCTCTTTACTCCAAAAGATTTTCAGTCGGGAGAATCCGATCTGAAAACAGTGATAAAGTTTAAGTAAATATTTTCAATCCTAAGAAAAAAATGAGCTGGTTCAAACGTATTAAAACAGGGATCACCACAAAGAATAAAGAAAAAAAGGAAATCCCTGAAGGCTTATGGTATAAATGCCCTGAGTGCAATAATGTGATGACTTCTGAGCAGCACGCCGACAATGAATGGATTTGCAGCAAATGTGAATACCATGAAAAAATCGGCTCACGCGAATATTTTGCGATCTTTTTTGACGATAATGCATACGAAGAAATCGCGGCTGATCTCATCAGCGGCGATCCATTGGGATTTATTGATACAAAGCCATACGACGGCAGAATCAGGAGTACCATTTCCAAAACTGGGCTGAAAGATGCCATGCGTGTCGCTAAAGGTGAGATAGAAGAACAAAAAGCCGTGATCGCCTGTATGGATTTCGCATTTATCGGAGGTTCGATGGGGTCTGTTGTCGGAGAAAAATTTGCAATGGGAGTAGATGAGGCAATCCACCACAATTGCGCTTTTATCTGTATTTCAAAGAGCGGAGGTGCGCGCATGATGGAAGCGGGTTACTCGCTGATGCAGATGGCAAAAACTTCGGCGAAGTTGACGCAACTTTCCAACCATGGATTGCCATATATTTCCATACTAACTGATCCTACCACCGGAGGGGTTACCGCTTCCTTTGCGATGTTGGGCGACATCAATATTGCTGAACCCAAAGCACTGATCGGATTTGCCGGACCTCGTGTGGTTAAAGAAACCATCGGAAAGGATCTTCCAAAGGGATTCCAAAGCTCAGAGTTTGTACTTGAGCACGGGTTTCTCGACTACATCGTATCGAGAAAGGAAATGAAGAAAAAAGTGGCTCTGTCGCTGAGAATGTTTGCCCCTGATTTTGTCGAGGTAAAGCATTCGGAAAAACAAGGAAAATAAATGAAAAATGGCTGTCCTGCTGTCAGGACAGCCATTTTGTTTTTTTGTTTGAGCTGCGGGCGAATTTACTCTCTTTCGTTTTCTCACTAAACAAAACAGAGTAAGTATGAGATTTATCTCACGCAGCGGACATAAGCAGTAGTTGCGGTATCCATACTGATGTACGAAATTGTGCCATCACTCAGCTTGATCTTTCCAGTGCCGATTGGCGTACCGCCGTTCCAGTGTAGGTTTTGAGGAATAAACCAAATGTTGTTAGTGGATGAATTACTAGACACCGTTATTCCACCGGTAGAAGTTACAATCAGCAGTTCTTCAAATGTCGGGAGATGCCAGTCGCTTTCGCCGGATTCCACAAGTGCGTTGCAGTAGCGGATAGCAGCGCCGAGATTCATCGCAGAACCCGATTCGGCACTGATCATCGTCAGTGCTCCCCCACCAGAAGCGGCAACGGCATTATCCACATAGTCTTTATTGGCTGCATCGGTGCCCGCTACCGGAGTTTCTAATGAAGATATCACCCGTTCTCCGGTTCCGCCGGTCATCTGAATGGGTTTATCTACCTCGACCTGTGCAAGTGAAACGATTGCAAAACAGGAAAAAATAAAGGGAAAAATCATTTTTTTCATCATCATTGTATTTTTTATTGGGTTGATTATTTTGAGTTTTAATGATGCAAGGTAAATGGAAAAAGTATCTGTAAAGCCATACAATAAACATTTTTGATATTTCAAGACCTGATAGCGAACGGTACTTTCAGTCTGTTTCGGACTTTTTAAATTATCACTATGTTCGCTTGCCGGAGCAGAAAATCTGATTATCTTTGCCCCCCTCAAAAGGGATTAGCATAAAAATTACTTAATCTAAGTATTGGCATGTACCTCAATTCAGAAAAGAAAAAAGAAATTTTTGCCAAGTATGGCAAGTCCGAAAAGGACACAGGGTCATCAGAAGGGCAGATTGCTCTTTTTACACACCGAATCAATCACCTCACAGAGCACCTGAAGGTGAATAAGAAAGATTACAATACCCAGCGTTCGCTGATCAAGATGGTAGGTATGCGCCGCAGTCTGCTCGACTACCTCCAAAAGTCTGACATCAACCGTTACAGGGCAATTGTAAAAGAACTTGACTTACGCAAATAAGATCATACGATAGCTATGCTATGTGCAAAGGGCAATTGGAACAATTGCCTTTTTGCGTTTTTTTAATGTACACATATATCCGCAAGTAACAGAAAATGAATTACGAATTATTTACAAAAACCATTGACCTCGGTAACGGTCGTCAGATAACGATCGAAACTGGTAAGTTGGCCAAGCAGGCCAACGGTTCGGTGGTAGTACGGCAGGGAGATACGATGCTTCTTGCCACCGTTGTTTCTAATGAAGAAGCCAAGGAGGGACTCGACTTCCTGCCACTTACCGTCGAATATCGCGAAAAATATGCTTCTACAGGCCGTTTTCCTGGTGGCTATTTCAAGCGCGAGGCAAGGCCCTACGATGATGAAATACTTGTTTCGAGGCTCATTGACCGCGCTCTGCGCCCGATGTTTCCGGACGATTTTCACGCAGATACCCAGGTGATTGTTAACCTAATTTCTGCCGATCAGCAGAATATGCCCGATAGCCTCGCAGGTCTTGCTGCTTCTGCAGCAATAGCTGTTTCCAATATACCATTCAATGGTCCTATATCAGAAGTTCGCGTTGCCCGGGTTCACGGACAATTCGTTATCAACCCGACCTGGGAACAGTTAGAAGCCTCTGATATGGAGATCATAGTGGCGGGAAGTGCCGACAGCATCGTAATGGTTGAAGGTGAAATGAAAGAAGTATCTGAGGCGGATATGATTACCGCTATTGAAACAGCTCATGCTGCTATCAAAGTACAGGTACAGGCACAAAAAGAATTGGCTGCTCAGGTATCCAAATCAGAACCCAAGCGCATTTATAGCCACGAGCCAAAAGATGAGGCGCTGAAAAAACTTATCTGGGACGAATGCTATAAAAATTATTACGCAGCCGCTAAAACTCCACAGGGTAAGAAAGAGCGTTCTGCTGCTTTTCACACAATTCAGGAAGAGTTTGAAAAGCGCTATACCGACGAAGAAAAAGAAGCGAATCGTTTTTTGCTGAACAAGTATCATCACGATTGCATAAAAGACGCTATGCGTCGAATGATCCTTGATGATGGTGTGCGCCTCGACGGTCGCAACACTACAACTATACGCCCTATCTGGAGCGAAGTAGGATACCTTCCTGGACCACATGGTTCCAGTATTTTCACCCGTGGTGAAACACAGTCGCTCACCACGCTGACCCTCGGAACAAAAGACGACGAGCAGCTTGTAGATGCGGCAATAAAAGTGCGCAACGACAAATTCCTGTTGCACTATAATTTTCCACCTTTCAGTACCGGTGAGGCTCGCCCGATACGGAGTACCGGCCGCCGTGAGATCGGTCACGGAAACCTCGCACTGCGGGCACTGAAACCTGTACTTCCTCCTGTAGAAGTATGTCCTTATACGATTCGTATCGTATCAGATATACTCGAATCGAACGGTTCATCATCAATGGCTACAGTTTGTGCCGGTACATTGGCATTGATGGACGGAGGAGTGCCCATTTCGTCGCCTGTTTCAGGTATTGCGATGGGACTCATTACCGATGGCGGCAATGGTAAGTATGCGATTCTTTCTGATATTCTGGGCGACGAAGACCACCTTGGCGATATGGACTTCAAGGTAACAGGTACCTCTCAAGGAATTACTGCGTGCCAGATGGACATCAAAGTATCCGGCCTCACCATGCAGATTATGAAAGAGGCATTGGAGCAAGCCCGCCAGGGTCGTCTGCACATATTGGGAGAAATGAACAAGACGATCTCTAAACCACGCGAAGATTATAAGCCGCATGCACCGCGCATTGTCACATTTGACATTCCAACGGAAAGCATCGGGCCGGTAATCGGACCCGGTGGAAAGATTATCCAGGAAATCCAGAAATCTACCGGAGCTCTTATCTCAATCGAAGAAAAAGATGGAAAGGGCATTGTAGAAATATCTTCAGCGAACAAAGAAAGCCTTGATGCAGCGGTCAAGCGTGTGCGCAATATCGTATGGCCACCACAAGTAGAGATCGGTGAAGTATATGAAGGTCCCGTAAAAACCATCCAGCCATTTGGTGCATTTGTTGAAATACTTCCAGGTCAGGACGGGCTTATCCATGTGAGCGAACTGGAATGGAGAAGGATTGAAGATGTGCGCGAAGTATTGAATGTAGGCGACTTAGTCAAGTTCAAAGTGATCGGAAGGGATCCAAAAACAGGCAAATTGAAGCTCTCGCGAAAAGCATTGATACCAAAGCCCGAAGTTCAGAACTAAAGATAAATTCGGGTTTTCCGTCTCAACAAGTACAATCGTGCAGTGTTTAACATATTAAATGAAACTGCGCGCTTCCTTTTTGAGTTATTTAAAAAAGTGATTTTTCCATCCTGAAACAAAAGGAAAACAATGAGACAGCTAAAAATAACGAAACAGGTAACCAACAGGGAAACGGCTTCCCTTGACAAGTACCTTCAGGAAATCGGTCGCGTTGACCTCATCACAGCGGAAGAAGAAGTAGAACTTGCCCGCCGCATTAAAGCTGGTGACCAAGTAGCATTGGAGAAACTCACTAAGGCGAATCTCCGCTTTGTAGTATCCGTATCAAAGCAATATCAAAATCAGGGGCTCAGCCTCCCCGACCTTATCAACGAAGGAAACCTTGGGCTGATCAAAGCCGCACAACGCTTTGATGAAACACGAGGATTTAAATTCATCTCGTACGCTGTATGGTGGATTCGCCAGTCAATTTTACAGGCGCTTGCAGAGCAATCGCGTATTGTTAGACTTCCGCTAAACAAGATCGGGTCAATTAATAAGATCAATAAAGCCTTTGCCAAACTCGAACAGGAATTTGAGCGTCCGCCCACTCCGGGTGAATTGGCTGAAGTGCTCGAAATGACACTCGACGAAGTAAAACAATCGCTTCGCAACAGTGGAAGACATGTATCTATGGATGCTCCGTTAAAAGACGGAGACGATAGCAGTAGTACCATGTACGATGTGTTACAGACCAACGATACCCCTTCGCCTGATACTGACTTGTTGCACGAATCGCTGCGCAAGGAAATTGAGCGTTCGCTACGCACACTGACCAGTCGAGAGGCTGATGTGATCCGGCTCTATTTTGGTCTGAACGGCGAACATCCTCTCACTCTCGAAGAGATCGGTGAACGTTTTGACCTCACCCGCGAGCGAGTACGACAGATCAAAGAAAAAGCAATCCGCAGGTTAAAACATACCAGCAGGAGTAAGATATTAAAATCTTATCTCGGATAAAAAAACAGAATTAAAAATGCCCCGGAATCCGGGGCATTTTTAATTACAGTATTTAATAATAATTCAAATGATGCCAAATGAAATTCTACTAATCCAAGTTAAATATAATCCTGACAAATCTTCCTCAGTTTACCTGCCTCTGGCAAAGGAGGCACAATATAAATGACAGAAATTTCAAAGCCACCTTTTGCATTGGATGCAGGGCGTAAGTTGGAGGTGTTGATGTCATAGCTCAATCCCACATCCCAGTTATCATATTTCATTCCGGCTACGAGAAAGCCAGCATCCCCCGCCCTGCCATAGGCTCCAAAATAGGCGGCTCTGTACATCCACGATTCCTTCTGGAATACATAATATGCCTGTCCCCCGATATCTACTTCTTTATATTTCCCCTGTGATATAAATAGTATTGAAGGAGCCATCTGCCAATCTTTGTTCAACTCAAAACGATACAATCCATGCAAGTTGAGGCGCGGATCAAGCCGCACATACCCGTCGTTAAAAAAACTCTGCTTAGGTGCGCTAAGATTATAGAGCGATGCTCCAGCAATAAGTTCTCTATTATTTTTCCATCGTTGAATGTAGGAAGCTCCGAGATTAAGGTTGAGATACGCCCTGCTATTGCGCGAAAATTTTTCGTCAGGATCTATTGACGGATCGTAAGTAATGCCATTCCACTGGTTATCATAATTCAGCTTACTGTAATCAATCTTCATACTGGTAATCCCGATCATTATACCCGGAACTAACTGTGCAGATTTATCTTCTCTAATATCAATTGATTTAGCAATCGAGATATTAACGACAGTAGTACTAAGTCGGGAGTCGCCTGCTTTATCGAGAAATACAGAAAGTCCTGCACCAAAATTTGGTCCAAGCGCCCTTGGGGTATCAGCCGACAAGCCAAAGGTTGAATACGGAATTGTTACACTTCTCCACTGTGTACGTTGATTGGCAATAATACGGTACAAACCCTTGAACTGCCCGGTAAGTCCGGGATTCAGGTTAGTCGGTGCCTGGTTGAATTGTGAAAAATGAATATCCTGTGCAGATATCAGTGCTGATATAAAAAGTAATACAATAGCAAAAACAAATTTTTTTCCTGCTGAAAAAAAGAATTTTCTGCAGAAGTAATGCCTCCGGTTTCTTGCAGCAGAATAGAGCAGGTAACAATTCCTCATCGGATCACGGTAATGTTTCCTTTATCAAAATAGGTTTCACCACCAATACAATTGGCCTCAATATAATAAACATAAACATCTGGATCCACTTCCCTGCCTTTGAACATCCCATCCCATCCATTGTGCAGGCTTTCGGTTTCAAACATTTTTTCACCCCAGCGATCATAGATCACAAAATATAGCTTGCTGATATTATTACCACGTACAAAGAGTTTTTCATTTTTTCCATCTTTGTTGGGCGTAAAAGCATTGGGCACATAAATGGCAGGAGGACCGCATACAAAATCAGCAACCCTGACGGTAACACTGATCTGGGTATGGCATTCCCCGTCCGAAACAGTCACATAATAAACGGTGGTTTCGTTTGGGGTGGCCACCGGGTGCTGAGAAAACGGATTATCCAGTGTGGAGGATGGCGACCATTGGTAATTGAGACCGTTAGGCTCTACCATCAACTGTGATGACTGTCCTTCTATAATCCATTCAGGGGTGGCAGTTGCAGTCAATGCTCCAGAGGTAAGACTGCTCACCTCTACTACCACCCCATCTTCTGCACTGCAGCCAAAAGGAGTATGAGAAGTCACAATAAACGTTGTTTGTCCAGGAACCACAACCGTTACCTCAGGTGTGTTTTGCCCTGAAATAATTAAATCAGTTGGCTCCCAGGTATAGGTAAAAGAAGAGTTTGGACTGAGTACATTAAGTTGCACGGTATCATTGACACAAGCGGTAAAATCGCCTTCTATTTCGGTCTGGAAACCAACAAGAGTAATTACTACCTCCTCTTCCACCGAACACCCGTTCGAGTTGGCCATTACATAAAGCGTCATTGGATTGGTAACGTTGACCGATACGTCATGATCTTCAGAGCCATCGTTGATTATATTATTGAACAACGGATCAGAACTCCATGTAATACCCGCATTTGGCGGTATCGGAAAAGCGGTGAAAGTGAGTGTCTGCTGCTCACACAGTATTGTATCAGCGATGGGCAAGAGTGAAACCGAATGAACATTCACTTGCTGGTGCCAGGTGTCAGTGCAACCACCGTGCTGGATCAGCAACGTATAAAAGGTTGACTCTCCTCCCGTAAATGAAGGGTTCGGATCAGTGCTATCAGAAAGATAGACGGACGGGCTCCAGGAGTAGGTATAAGTGGGATTTGAATTGACGGTGCCAATGGTAACCGGCTCCCCTGCACAAGCCTCTATGTCCGTAAGGCTGCCCTCTTCCGGCTCGCTGATCTGAATTATTCGCTGAAGGGTGTCCGCTCCATTGCAGGTCAAGTTGTTTGTAACAATGAGTGTAACCGCATACTCCCCTGTGTTTTCAAACGAGTGCACAGGGTTCGGATTAGGTGAAGTCTCTCCATCGCCAAAATTCCATGCAAAAGTTTGAGCAAATGTACTTGTGCTATTGAATGTAACAGGCTGGTTGATGCACCCCACCGGCGGAGCCGAAAAATTTGCAATCGTTAGTGGCAATTCAAAATCGTATTTGAAAACACCGTTATTGCAATTAGAAGAGTTGTTGGTGGCCGAAACGGCATTGGCAGGGAAAATCGGAAAGTCGTCATGATTGCCGCACCCGGCGCAAACACTTTGGTAAATCACTCCTTTTCTATCGAATCTGCTGGTGCCCCCATCCACGTGCTCAGCGCTGATAGCACCACCGAAGAAAGAAGCATAGACGAGATTGCTCGCATCCGCTTCGAGTACAAGGAGATAAAAATCACTTCCGTTGGTGGTGGTCTGAAATGCATTGGGTGTTGTCACCAGATTAAATGTATTGTCAGTACCTGCCGGATTTGAACTAGTGTTGGTAGTACCACCCCATCCAGACAGGTAGATCTTACCACATACATCCACGAGGAAAGCCGCGGGCGAAAGGTTAGGTTTGCCACTTCCTGTTCCGAAAACAGTGGACCAAGTTATCTGATCGAGAGTAGAAGTAAGTTTACTCACTACCATTCCGCTGTTAGTCTGGCTCCACGCTGCATTGATCACAAAAGTGGATCCGGGGGCGCGTGTTTGACCATAAACATACACTTGGTTTTCATCGTCTGTTTCGACAAAATACAACTGGTCGTACTGGTTGCTCCCAAAATAAGTACTTCGCAAAAGTGTGCCGCCATCAGACGATACCAATGCTACCCATCCATCTGCAGAACCACCGTTGTGAAGTGATGACAATACATTGGAAGTGCTGGGGAAATTCTGAGATTTTGTCCCGCCGCAGATATAAATATTGTCTTGATCGTCAAAACACGCACTATAACCGCTATCATCATTGGTGCCACCAAGAAAGGTGCTCCACAAAATGGACGACAGGTCAGCATTCAACTTTACTAAACAGGCATCTTGTGCGCCGCCAATGACAGACTGAACTGGATTGACAATAGGGAAATCAGGAGAAAATGTACTGCTCGCAATGACAATATTTCCCTGACTATCAATATCTATTTCTCCTCTGAACTCGTCAGCATAATTATATTTCAATGCAGAGGCAGTATTGACGCCATCGTTTGAATTGCCGCCGATGAAGGTAGAATTAATAATATTGGTAGCTGCAAAGTTGAGCCGTGTAACAACAATATCACTTCCATTGACATAATCGGTTCCCACACCCTGCGGAGAGAAAGGTGTTCCCCCATTAAAAACATGGTCATAAGCGGAAAGAGTAGAAGGGAAATTCGGTGAGCTGGTGGTTCCATATACTAACAGTTCATCGAGTGCATTGCAGATCAAGCTGTGTGGCAATTCATCGTTTTGGCCACCGAGAAAAGTACTCCAGACTCTAAACGTGCCGCTGACATCATATTTGGTGATTGCCATATCAGTACCCGGCAATCCAAAACTGCCGTCTCCTCCTCCCCATACGGTCTGATAAGCCCCCACTGTTGTCGGATATCCTTGTCCGAATGCACTGCTTCCACTGTATAGATAGCCTTGACTGTCATAGGTGGCAGTGTATCCAAAATTATCAGAATAACTACCACTGTAGGTAGAAAAGACCAGTGCGGGATCAATTACAAGATCAGCGGAGCGATCATATCCATTGGGAAAATAAAAAGTAACTTCGCCATTTATTAACCTGAATTCACAGGTAACGCTCACTTTTTTTCCATTGATCATCTGCCACGTTTCGGGAATTTCTTCCCACACCTCTCCCACTCCGGTAATGATCTTCAGTCTTCCGTTTTCTACCCATACCTTGTCGGCATATTCGTACTTCAGCCTCAGAGATGAAGGATTTCCAGAGGGGTGAACAATGTAATCACATTTCAACTGATCATTTACCGAATAAAAAACCTGATCAATACCATGATAAAGACCGTGCCTGCTGAACCGGCCATAAGCACGGCATCCTCCGGCCCAGTTTTCCTCTTTGTTGCCGAGAAAAAAATTAAAGTATTCTTTTTGTTTTTCTACCGGTAAACAATATGCATTCCTGTTTGCGCCGGAATAGGCGACATGAAATATATGTCCCCGAATCCTGACATCCCCTTTGCGTGGTGCTACGATCTTTTCTCCGTTATGACCATGTGCGGCAGACAATGCCGAAAGATCAAAAAGATGGAACGTGAGGCCGTCATTCTCAAAAAATAATTTTCCGTTGGGGACATCGGTTGCAAAAAGAACTTTTTCCGGCCATTGACCTTTATTTTCTACCAGATGGAGAGGTTCAACTTCGTGTGCAAAAGCAGCAAAGGAAAAGAGAGCCGAATAAAGCCATGCTATTTTTTGCAAAAATCTCATCATATTACGAAGTTAATAAAGGACACGAAAAACGAGAATAGGGTTGTCCATTTTATGTCTGTAATGGTTGATTTTTCTTTGCTGTAATCTGGTAAAAAAGAGACAGAGCTACTGCAATAATTATCAGATTGGCAAGTCCCAGCAGGCCGCTTTCATCAAACAGCAGCATCATTCTTCGCCCTACAATATCCGGCGAATTCACACAATAGGGAACAAAAGCGAGTATTAGCATAGCAATAAAGATATTCTTCCCACGTATTTTTTCATTCAGTAGTATCAAAACACTCAGGGCAATCAACGGCCAAGTCCACATAAAGTGTTCCGTATCGGTATGAGTGAGGTTCGGAATAAGAGCAATCAACGTGAAGTATTCAGTAAACCTGTATTTTTCTTTCGGCAGATTTCTATGATTGTAAACCAACATCCATACAATAAGCAACGCAGTAACAGCCAGTAGTACTATTATTACAACTGCACTGGATTCAAAGTTGAGCGGTGAAAGTATAAACCTGTTGTATATACCATAAATTGTATTTGGGCTTTGGTCGAGCCGCACATTGTGAGCACGCATTGCCTCTATCCACTGCCCAAGCAATTCCATATTCTGGTACCACCCTTTCAGCAATGCTGGCAATAAGAGACCTACTCCAAAGAATAGCATCGCTGACACGATCAGTTTATACTCACGCCTCCAGAAAAAATAGGGAAACAAAATGATAAAATGAGGTTTATATAACAGGATAAAACCATAGAGAATGCCGGCGATAAGTATCTTTCTTTCTGTCATGAGGAGGAAAACAAGAAACGAAAGGATCAGCAAAAAGACATTTACATTGCCAATATGTAACTCTCTTTCGAAATGGTCTGCGAGAAAAAGGGTGATAAAAAGAAGAGCCCATCCTCTCTTTTTACCGGAAATACGAGGGCTTTGTTCGATGTGATAAACTAATACCAGTGAGAAGATAATAAAAGAAAAGAGTACGAAAAAGTAATAAAGCCCCGATGCAATAGAATATGGGAGCAATGTCAGGGGGATAAAAGGTAATGCGGCAAAAGGAGAATATTTGTAGAATCCGCTGTCAACACCAAAGTGAATACCATAAACCTGGCTCCCATTCCACAAAGCCTTTGCTGCATCATAATATACTCTGAAGTCAGCCACCCCATCGCGATGATGCATTTTCTGCAACACAAAATAGACCATTGCGATCACCGAAGTTGCCATCACATATCGCATAGCAGCCGGTGAATCATTCAGCCATTTCATGAATTTTCTCATATCTGAAAAAAGCGTTTGAAATTCTGCGTCCAAGTTATTACAAAGATGACGGGAAGACAGGTTCACAGTACAGAACTACCCTATTCTATTCCGAATAATGGTATTTACCCTCTTTTTTTGAATATATTTTCTCTTCTCTTGTTTAAATATCCATTCCGATCCGTGTACCTTCTTCAATAGCCCTCATGGCATTGACTTCACCCGCAAACTTTGCACCTCCGGCAATGTGTACTATTTGTCCCAACTCTCTTAGTCTATTGTAAAGTTCATTTTCAGACTCCTGCCCTGCGCATATCACGATGTGATCGGCAGGGAGTACTTCGCTTTTTCCGTTGCGCATAATATGCAGCCCCTCGTCATTAATTTTTTTATATACTACTCCATCGAGAAATTTAACTCCGAGGTTCGCAAGTTCTTTTCGGTGTGCCCAGACAGTTGTTTTGCCAAGTCCGCTACCTGGTTTTCCCTGTGTGCGTTGGAGCAGACTGATGTTGTGCCCCGAAGCAGAACTGAAATGAGCAGCCG